>JALZVV010000166.1 GCA_023299935.1 Dokdonia sp. | reverse complement strand
TTTAGATTTAGCGCCTTAGATTTTTTACTAAAACCTGTTGATCCAGAAGAGTTGCAGAAAGTTATTGTAAAAATAGAAACTGTTTTAGAAAATAAAAATGATTACTCTCATATAGATCTCTTACTTGAAAACATAAGAAAGAATGTAGATAATTTTAAGCGTATAGCTCTTTCTACATCAGATGGGATTCATCTATTTGATATTAGTGATATTATACGTTGTGAGAGTACAGATAATTACACAAAGTTTTACATACGAAATAATAAGCCTGTTTTGATTTCTAAAACTTTAAAAGAATATGAAGAGCTTCTTAAAGAGCATAATTTTGAACGGATTCATCAATCACATCTTATTAATTTAAATTATTTAAAATCCTACATAAAGAAAGATGGCGGTTATGTGGTGTTGAAAGATGAAAGCCGTCTACCAATTTCTCAAAGAAAACGGGAGCGATTACAAGAAATATTAAAGTCTATGTAACGAATTCTAATTAGAATCCATCACTTACTCATTGACTCATTAAGATCAGATAAATCAATGGTAAATTCATTTAAAATTAAAAACAATGAAAAAAATTACACTCTTATTAGTACTCTTTGTCTCAGGGTTTGTAAATGCTCAGATAGTAAATATCCCTGATACTAATTTTAAAAATAGATTGATCAATATAGGTGTTGATACAAACACTGATGGCGAAATTCAAGATTCAGAAGCTATAGCTTTTACATCAGTTTTGGACCTTTCTAATGCTAGTATTGCTGACCTAGAAGGGGTGCAAGCTTTTGTGAATGTGACTAATTTGCGTTGTGAAGGTAATTTATTAACAATACTAAATCTTGAGAATAATCCAGGTTTGACCTTTGTAGATTGTAGATTTAATGATTTGGAATCATTAGATGTTAGTATGAATGTAAATCTAGTAGATCTATTAGCTAATGATAATATTTTAACAACAATAGATTTACCTAATCATCCTAATTTAGAAACTTTATGGTTGTTTGATAATGAAATCACTTCTTTAGATCTCTCAAATTGTCCATCTTTAATAGAACTTTCTTGTGTAGAAAACTTATTGTCCACATTGGATGTATCTTCAAATACAGCATTAGAAAGCTTGCAGTGTGGTCAAAATCAGATTGTGAATTTAAATGTGTCAAATAACCCTAATTTAATGTTGTTAGATATTGGAATAAATCCTTTGAATAATGGATTGGATGTTTCTAATTGTCCTGCACTTGCAGATCTAAGGGTATTTGGCTCTAATCTTGAAACACTGGATTGTAGTAACAACCACAATTTAACAGCTTTATACATCGCTACAAATACATTGTTACAAACGGTGTTTATAAAGAATGGTAGTGATGAGAGTAGTGGTAATATAGATGAAGGCAGTTGGCTTGAAAACTGGCTTTTTGGGAATAACCCAAGTTTAACGTATGTGTGTGCAGATGCAGATCAGGTTATAGAAATTCAAGGGTTTGCAGGAACAGATTATGTTGTAAATTCATACTGTAATTTTCAGCCAGGCGGTGATTTTAATACGATAGAAGGAATAGTTCAATTTGATGTTGATAACGATGGTTGTGATGCTGGTGATCCTATTATCCCTTTTCTAAACTTTAATGTTGGACTCGATTCTGACCCAGCAGATTCTTCTGTGTTTTCTAATGGAATGGGGACTTATAATCTTTATGTTGGAGAAACTGGAACATACTCAATACAAGCAAGTTTTGAGGATCCTACTTATTTTACAGTAGATCCATCTCCGGCAAGTGTGACTATACCTATTATAGATAACAGTACCACAATACAAGATTTTTGCATCACTGCAAATGGTGTTCGGCCAGACGCTGAGGTTGTTATAGCTCCCATAATACCTTTAAGACCTGGCTTTGATGCCACTCATAGATTAGTGTATAAAAACAAAGGAAACCAGACACTTTCTGGGACTGTAACTTTTGAATACGATGATGCCGTATTGGATTTTGTGTCGTCTACAACAGTGCCAGATATGCAAAGTACAGGATTGTTATCCTTTGACTTTTCAGATTTACAAGCTTTTGAGAATAGATTTGTAGATATTGTTTTAAATGTAAATGATCCTACAGAGACACCTCCTGTTAACATTGATGATATCTTGATTTTTACGGGTAATGTAAGTATAGATCAAGCTGAAGAAACGCCAGAAGATAATACGTTTATATATGACGGAGTAGTAGTAGGGGCTTTTGACCCTAATGATATTACTTGCCTACAAGGCGATGTAGCGCCTTCTACTCTTATAGGTGACTTTTTGCATTATATTATAAATTTTGAGAATACAGGAAATGCTCCTGCCGAAAATGTAGTAGTCACTACCCAAATTAATCCAGAAGACTTTGATGTGAACACCTTGCAAATATTAAATACGTCTGACGATATGAGTCTTAGTATTACGGATAACCTCGTAGAGTTTGTATTTGAGAATATCGATTTATCCTCAGGAGGACATGGTAATATATTACTTAAAATTAGGACTAATAATGATTTGTCAACATCAGACTCTGTTAATGCTGATGCGGATATTTATTTTGACTTTAATTTTCCAATAACGACTAATACTGCTGATACAAGCTTTGAAACTTTATCTGTAGATGAATTTTCAACAAACCAATCAATTAGTTTATATCCTAATCCAAGTGATAGCATAGTGACAATAGAGGCTAACGAAACCATTAAAAATATTGCCGCATACGATATACAAGGTCAATTGATATGGAGTAAAGATGCAAATGCTCGAAAAACTTTAGTAGATATCTCTTCATTTGCAAATGGTGTGTATTTTATGGTTATTAAAACAGATCAAGGAGAAGTTGCCAAAAAGGTTTTAAAGAAATAAAGATTTAGTTAAGGAGTAAAAAACGAGTGCTGATAAAGCACTCGTTTTTTTATTAGTACATTTTAATTTTGAGAAATCTGTAAGATGTGCATAAAATGGTAAATTAAACTAATCCCGTTTTTATGGCGTGATTTCAACTTATTATCATTTACTGT
>JALZVV010000165.1 GCA_023299935.1 Dokdonia sp. | reverse complement strand
GATGACCTTGTGCTACAAGAGCCTCTGCCATATGCGAGCCAATAAAACCTGCCGCGCCAGTGATGAGTATTTTCATTGAAAAGTAATTATCTAAAGGTGTCAAAAATAAGCAAACTATAAGTTATATGTGGCTACTCAAAAATAATAATGATTCCATTTTATAACAAAAAAAGCCTCTCTGTACGAGAGGCTTTTTAGATTTATGTGCTCAGGAATTATTTTCCTGATTCCATTTGCTTCTTAAGAGCTGCTAAAGCTTCATTTGCATCACCAAGAGTTGGCTTAGCCTCATCTGCTTGCGCAGCTGCCTTTTTAGCCTGTTTCTTAACGATTTTAGCCTCTTCTTCTTTATGGATTACCATATGAGAAGCAACTACACGTTTGAAGTCTTTATTGAACTCTATGATCTGGAATTCAATTTCTTCTCCTTTAGCTACTTTAGATCCGTCTTCTTTTTCAAGGTGACGTGTAGGGATAAAGGCAGTAATATCTTCATTAAAATCTACTGTTGCACCTTTATCTACAATCTCAGTAAGTGCTGCTGTGTGTTTAGTTCCTACAGCAAACTCCTCTTCGTATTTATCCCAAGGGTTATCTTCTATCTGCTTATGACCTAAAGACAATTTACGCCCTTCTACGTCTAGCTCAAGAACCACTACTTCTAGCTTATCTCCTACTGCACAGAACTCAGATGGATGCTTCACTTTCTTAGTCCAAGAAAGATCAGAAATGTAAATTAATCCATCAATTCCTTCCTCTAACTCTACAAATACTCCAAAGTTTGTGAAGTTACGCACAATACCTTCGTGACGTGAACCTACAGGGTATTTAGAAGTAATATCAGTCCAAGGGTCTGGAGTTAATTGCTTAATACCAAGACTCATCTTGCGATCTTCTCTATCTAACGTAAGAATTACGGCATCTACCTTATCTCCTACTTTTACAAAATCTTGAGCGCTACGTAAATGCGTAGACCAAGACATTTCAGAAACGTGAATTAATCCTTCTACTCCTTCAGATACTTCAATAAAGGCACCGTAATCTGCGATTACAACAACTTTACCTTCTACTTTATCCCCAATCTTCATCTCCTCACTTAACGCTTCCCAAGGATGCTTGGTTAATTGCTTAAGACCTAATTGGATACGTGTTTTGTTTTCATCAAAATCAAGGATCACAACATTAAGTTTCTGATCTAACTCAACGATCTCACTTGGGTGGTTGATACGAGACCAAGAAAGGTCTGTAATGTGAACAAGTCCATCAACTCCACCTAGATCAACAAACACACCGTAGGAAGTGATGTTCTTCACAACTCCCTCTAGTACTTGTCCTTTTTCTAATTGAGCAATGATTTCTTTCTTTTGCTCTTCAATATCTGCTTCAATAAGCGCTTTGTGAGATACAACAACGTTTTTAAATTCGTGGTTGATTTTTACAACCTTAAATTCCATTGTTTTATTTACATACTGATCGTAATCACGTATAGGCTTCACATCAATCTGTGATCCTGGTAAGAATGCTTCTATACCAAATACGTCTACAATCATACCTCCTTTAGTACGTGCTTTAACAAATCCATTTACAATAGTACCTTCATCGTGAGCTGTATTAATACGCTCCCAAGCTTTGATTACTCTTGCTTTACGGTGAGATAAGATAAGTTGTCCTGTTGCATCTTCACGCACATCAATAAGTACTTCTACTTTATCTCCAACCTTAAGGTCTGGATTGTAACGAAATTCATTTAAAGAGATTACACCTTCAGACTTTGCATTAATGTCTATAATTGCATCACGATCTGTAAGATTAATTACAGTTCCGTCCACAACATCATCATTAAGAGTGTCTACAAAGTTTTGCGCTACTAAGTTCTCAAATTCTTCGAGTTGCTTATCATCTACAACTTCGATTCCTTCTTCATACTTTTCCCAATTAAACTCTTTTAAAAATTTCTCTGGATTTTCCTGAGCTGGATTCGGCTCAGCTTTTGGTGCCTCTACTACGGCAGTTGCCGCATCTTGAGCTTCTACTTCTGGAGTAGCTTTTTTTGTTTCTTCAGCCATTGCTAAAAATGTGCATCATTAACACTATAAAGTGAGTGTTTCTGATGGGGTTTGTATTTTACGCTTTCGCGAAAGCTTTAATAACCACAAAACCATAAAAGTGATTTTGATTGTTTATCCTGTATTGGTGCTTTCTAAAGGTTATCCAAAAAGGAGTGCAAAAATACAGATAGTTTTCTGTTTTACAAAGCTTTTACTTAAGGAAGAGCATTTTTTATATCCAGCTATAAAAACCCATACTCTCACTAAAGTCTTTTGTACCTTTAAAACAAAAACAAATGAGCCCTTGGCATCTTTATAGTATGGCAGCAATGTACTTTTTTATTGGGTGCATGCATTTTATTAAACCTAAGGCATTTCTTAGTATAATACCGCGTTATATTCCTAATGGTAAACTTATGGTCTATCTGAGTGGACTTGCGGAAATTGTTCTAGCCATTGCCCTATGCTTTGATACAACTCGCGAGCTGGCAATCTGGAGTATTATAGCTATGCTCCTAGTTTTTTTAATGGTTCACTGGTATATGATTGTTGACAAGAAGTTTCACGACAAGTTTCCCAAGCCCATTTTGTGGTTCCGTTTTTTAATGCAGTTTGGTCTGATGTACTGGGCTTATATTTATTTATAACATGTCATTATTCCCTTCACAAGCCCAACAGCTAGATCTTCCTGGAGCTGATGTTGTATATTACCCTAACTTTATAGGGGAAGAGAAAGCACTTGTACTATTTGAACAATTGCTCAAGGAGACTCCTTGGCAACAGGATGATATCAAGGTTTTTGGAAAAGTCTATGCACAACCACGTCTCACAGCCTTGTATGGATCTAACAATATAGCATATTCCTACTCCAATATTACAATGCTTCCGCAGCCATTTACAGCACTACTGGAAGGCTTAAGAAATAAGATAGAGCAGGAAGCAAATTGTTCATTCACCACCTGCTTACTCAATTTATATCGAGACGGTAAAGACAGTAATGGCTGGCATTCTGATGACGAAAAGGAATTAGGTAAAAACCCCACCATTGCCTCACTTACGTTAGGCGCTGGTAGGGTTTTTAAATTTAGGGAAAAAAAGGCAAAAACAAATGTTAGCTCTCTATTTCTGGAGCCAGGAAGCCTTCTACTTATGCGTGGAGAAACCCAACACAACTGGCAACATGAACTACCTAAAACTTCTAAGCAGGTTCAACCTAGAATTAATCTAACATTTCGAAAATTATTGGGGTGAAAGCCTTTACATACTATTCGTATTTAACTCTTAAAATGTTCTTCGTATTTGTTTTACAAAACTATGCGCGCATAGTAAAATAGTCCTTGTACTTTATCTATTAATTTTTGTACATTCCTAACATAATACATACCTGAAATTGTTTGCTACATAATCTGCCTGCAGTTTTCATTATATTTTACACATAACATGCTTAATTTCAATATACAAAATACTTTTCTTATTCAACGGGATACTGCTTTAGACTCCTACAGCAGCCTGGAAAAAAGGAGTTATTTTGAAATTATCTTCATTGAAGAAGGCAAAGGAAAGCACTTTATTAACGAATTTATAGTCTCGTATCAAGAAGGAGATATCTTTTTAATTGCTCCAGAAGACAAGCATCATTTTAAAATAGAACAACGTACTAGATTTTGTCATTTCAAGTTTACAGAGCTTCTGTTTTCTAGTAAAATGAACTTACCGGACCGCTCCTATTGGCTGCATAGAATAGAACATATTATTCATAATCCCAACTTACTTCCTGGAGATATTATTAAAGCCAAAGCCGACCGTTATCTTATATGGCATATTCACGATGTTATTTTGACAGAATATGAAACAAAAAAAGAATTCTACAAACACAATATATCTAATATGGTGAGTACCATATTAAGTGTGATTGCTCGAAACATAAGTCAAGATTTCCAGCTTAATGCTAAACGTGTTCGTCGAGATAAGTCTGCTACCATTGACCAAATTATTGGACACATAAGACAGAATATTTATGATACAGATCTTATGAAAATACACGCCATTGCAGAAAAATTTAATATGACCAACAGTGGCATAAGTGCTTATTTTAAGCGTAAAACAGGAGAGTCACTGCATCATTACATCCTCATGTATAAACTACATTTAGTGAAGTATCGTCTTAGAAATACAGATTTTACTGTTTCTGAAATTTCCCATCAACTAGGCTTTACAGATGAAAGTCACCTCACAAGAATTTTTAAAAAATACAATGAGATGACACCTAAGAAATTTAAAACGCAAGAGCTAGACAATTCTCTTAAATCGCATACTGATTAAAAAGATATAACTATCTAAGCAATGAAACTATAGATTTAGTGTTATTAAAGTGGTATGCATTTTGCTTAGGCCAAAGCATAAATAGTTTACCTTTAACCTACATCAATACACAACTAAGATTTATATGAAGTATCTATTTCTTGCAATCACAATCTTTTTAAGCACATGCAAAATGTCTGCCCAGAAAGAAACTATTGCTCAAGATATTAGAGTGAATGCTATGGTTTATGGAACCCTTCTTAAACCTAAAGCAACAGCGAATACACTTGTTGTAATTATTAGTGGTTCTGGTCCTACAGATAGGAATGGAAACCAGCAAATGCAACAAAATAATGCTCTAAAAATGCTAGCTCAAGGCCTTGCTCAAGAGGATATAGCGTCCTTTAGGTATGACAAGAGAATTTTAACCCTATTAAAGCAACAAGCCTTACAAGAAGAGAAATTGCGTTTTGATGATTTTATAGAAGATGCAGTAAGCACAATAAATCACTTTGCAAAAAAAGAAGCCTATAAATATATATATGTCCTAGGCCACAGTCAAGGGGCATTAGTAGGGATGATAGCCGCACAACAAACAGAGGTTCACGGATTTATTTCCCTTGCCGGAGCAGGTCAAAGTATGGATCAATTGATTGTGAATCAAATTGGATTGCAAATGCCTAAATTAAAGAATGAAACCATGCAAGCTTTAGCTACTCTCAAAGAAAAAGGAAAAGTAAAGGATTTTAATCCCGCACTTACTTCTATCCTGCGTCCCAGTGTACAACCTTTTATGGCAAGTTGGATGCAGTATAACCCTACAGAAGAAATAAAGAAAATAGAAGTGCCTATTCTTATTCTTAATGGAGATAAAGATTTGCAAGTAGCCACACAGGAAGCGCAAATCCTTAAGGAAGCTGCTCCGGAGGCCCAATTTGAGATAGTGAAAAACATGAATCACGTACTTAAAACGGTTACTGGAGGTGATTTAGAAAACTCAAAAACATACAATAATACTACCCTACCCTTAACAGAAACTTTAGTTCCTACAATCACACAATTTATCCAAAAGAATTAAGGGAGTTTTAGATCTTATAGAAGTCCAATTACTTTCATTTAGTTTGCGTATTTTCGCCCTAGCAATTGATGTTAGGTGATTAAAAAAATACTTTGTAATTCTCTTCTTTTATTTTCGCTCTGCGTGTTTTCTCAACAAAAGGACGTGCCCGTAAAATATATTAGTTCGGAGATAATAATAGATGGCGTTCTCAATGAGACTCCTTGGGAAGGTACTACTGCAGCAACTAACTTCTGGCAATATTTTCCAACAGATACGATACAGGCAAAAAGCCAAACCGAAATCAAATTCCTTTATGATGATACCAAACTCTATGTAGGTATCAAGGTATATGCACCTGATGATGAGTATATCGTACCGTCCCTTCGTAGAGATTTTAGAGCGGGCGGAAGTGATAATATCACTCTTATGTTTGACACCTTTAATGATGGTCAAAACGCTTTCCTTTTTGGATCTAATCCCGAGGGTATACGACGGGAAGCACTCGTTTCTGGAGGTGGTGTAGATTTAAGAGGGTTTACCACCAGTTGGGATACCAAATGGGTAGGAGAATCTAAAAAATACGACGGCTACTATATTTGTGAATGGGCAATACCACTCTCTGCTTTTAAATTTAGAGAAGGAGAAACAAGGTGGCGCTTTAATTCTTATCAGTTCGATACGCAAGGTAATGAGCGAAGCTCGTGGATGCAGATTCCGCAGAGTCAATTTATTTTTAATCTCGCTTATATGGGAGATATGGTTTTTGAAAAACCTCTAGGCAATTCTAAAAGTCCTATCTCATTAATCCCCTATATTAATGGTTTTACCGGAAGAGATTTTGAATTGGATGAAAACGACACCAGTTTTAAAATAGGAGGCGATGCCAAGTTCACTATTGGGAACAGCCTTAATCTGGATGTCACAATTAATCCAGATTTTTCTCAGGTAGAAGTAGATAATCTTATTACTAACCTCACTAGGTTTGAAGTCAACCTCCCAGAACGAAGACAGTTTTTTATTGAGAATAATGACCTTTTTGCAAATTTTGGAGACTCAAGAGCGGCAAATCCCTTCTTTTCTAGAAGAATAGGAATAGCAGAAGACCTAGAAGGGAATACTATAGAAAATGACATTATTGCAGGTGCTCGTTTAAGCGGTAAACTCAATAATAATTTTAGAATAGGCTTACTCAATATTCAAACCGAAGAAGATGAAGTCAATAATATTGCTAGTAATAACAATACCGTAGTTGCCCTACAACACAAGGTATTTAGCAGATCCAATATTGGACTTATACTAGTGAATAGGCAACAAACTGGTTCTAATGATTTTGAAACCACTCAAGAAGATTTTAATCGACTGGTGGGTATAGACTACAATCTAGCCAATAAAGACAATAGCTGGAATGGTAAGTTCTATCTGCATAAATCCTTCACACCTGATGTAAGTGGTAATGATTTTTCTGGTGGTGTGCGATTGGAATACAATAAAAACAACTGGCGAGTATTAAATAGTGCCCTCTTTGTAGGCGAAGAATTCAATTCTGATTTAGGTTTTATTCCTCGTAAGGACATATTTAGAAATTTTAGCCGAGTAGAACGACTGATTTTTCCTAAAAAAGGAAAAATCAATAGGCATATATTTTCCCTGGGTACCTTCTTTGTATTTAGACCTGAACTCAATTTTCAAAAAGGAGACCATACTTTTGCACCAAGATGGCAAGCTGCCTTTAAAAATACTAGTAACCTTAGTGTTACAGCGAGGTCTAGATATACTTTTTTGTTTGACGGTTTTGACCCTTCTCGGGCAGATGGCATTGAGCTACCCGCAAATAGTGAGTATTATTACGAAAGCGCTCAAATAGAATATCAATCAGATAACAGAAAAGCATTTTCATATAGTATAGACACCGAGTTTGGAGAGTTTTTTAATGGCAACATTCTTACCGTGCGCAATAACCTAAACCTTCGCTTACAGCCTTATTTTGTAGCTGGTTTAAATTTGAGATATGATTCTATAAAACTCCCCGCTCCTTTTTCTGATAATGATATCTGGCTCATCAGTCCAAGAATGGAAATTACCTTTAGTAAAACTCTGTTTTGGAACACATTAGTGCAGTATAGCACACTGGAAAATAATTTTGGGATTAACTCAAGACTCCAGTGGCGTTTTGCTCCCCTTTCTGATTTATTTCTAGTTTACAATGACAACTATAGAACAGATAATGTCTTTGCTCCTAATTTTAGGTCTTTAAATTTAAAACTGACCTACTGGTTGTATCTCTAATTTTTTGGTATTTTAGTGCGCTTTCGCGAAAGCTTAACTAATACTATTATCCATGGAGCACACACCCTATTTTACAAACGACACTATAGTTTTTGGCATTATTGCCATCCTATTAGGAGCTATTTTCTATACTTCCGGTAAAAAAACGGGCTTCTGGAAGAAATTTTATGGTATCGTTCCCGCACTCCTACTCTGCTATTTATTGCCTGCTATATTAAATTCTGTGGGCTTAATTAGTGATAAAAGTTCGCAATTGTATTTTGTTGCTAGTCGTTATCTATTGCCGGCGTCTTTAGTTCTTATGACTTTGAGTATTAATCTCAAAGCGATAGCAAATCTAGGGGTAAAAGCACTCATTATGTTCTTTACTGGGACAATAGGAATCATCATAGGTGGTCCCCTTGCTATCTTATTTATCTCCTTATTTTCTCCAGAAACCGTAGGTGGAGCAGATTTTGACGCGGTATGGAGAGGTCTTTCAACCCTTGCTGGTAGTTGGATTGGTGGTGGTGCAAATCAAGCCGCAATGCTAGAAATTTATCAATACAACCCTGATAAATATGGAGGGATGGTATTGGTTGATATTGTAGTAGCAAATCTGTGGATGGCTATCTTACTCTTTGGGATAGGCAAGTCCAACCGAATTGATAAATGGCTCAAAGCAGATAATAGCGCTATTGAAGAATTAAAAGAGAAAGTATCCTCTTTTGCAGAAAGCATAAAGCGTAATCCTTCCCTTAATGACTATATGATAATGATGGGACTTGCTTTTGGAGCTGTTGCAATTGCGCATTGGGGCTCTACGGGGATGGCTAGTTTATTTGAGAATATTCCTAAAGACTCCGCACTTGCCTCATTTGGATCTACTTTTTTCTGGATGGTAACTATCGCTACAACTATAGGTGTAGGATTATCTTTTACTCCTGCCAAAAATTATGAAGGTGCAGGAGCCAGTAAATTAGGGAGTATTTTTATTTACATCCTAGTTGCAAGTATTGGTATGAAAATGGACCTTGGTGCTATTTTTGATAATCCAGGATTAATTATGATAGGTGTAGTCTGGATGGCAATACACGCAGGCCTACTTATTCTAGTAGCAAAAATTATCAAAGCCCCATTTTTCTTCCTTGCCGTAGGAAGCCAAGCTAATGTAGGTGGCGCGGCATCTGCTCCTGTGGTTGCGGCAGAGTTTCATCCATCCCTTGCCAGTGTAGGAGTGCTTCTAGCCGTCTTTGGGTATGTAGTAGGAACCTATGGAGCCATATTGTGTACAATATTAATGGAAATGGCTGCTGCAGGCTAGCATAGTTTTGAAATTAATAGCATCTTTGCTGTCCCAATTATAAAATTAACCATGAGAGTATTCATTTTATTTTTTCTTAGCCTAGTTACCTTAACTTCTTGTTCTAAAAACGGTAATTTTACTGTTACTGGAACTGTAAAAGGACTAAAAAAAGGAACACTCTATCTTCAGGAAATTCAGGATACCCTACTCGTGAATCTTGATTCATTGCAAGTAGACGGTAATCCAGATTTTGAGTTTACAACAGACCTTAAAGAACCGCAGATAATGTACCTTCATTTAGATAAGAAAGACGCTTCAGACTATGATGATCGTATTCTTTTCTTTGCGGAGCCAGGAGAAATGACAATAACAACTTCGCTTAAAGATTTTGAACGCTTTGCTGCTATTATCGGTTCTAACAATCAGATCAAATGGAATGACTTTCAAAAAATTAACGCTCAATTTAATGACCAAAATCTCGATTTAATAAAGAACTCTTTTGATGCTCAGAAATCTGGAAATCAAGAAGCGATATTAAAATATGATGATTCTTTAAATCAATTATTGCTAAGACGTTATAGATATACTGGTAATTTTGCAATTACCCATAAGGACTTCGAAATCGCACCCTATATAGTGCTTACACAAATTCCAGATGCTTCGATAAGCTATCTAGATACTATCTACAAAAGCTTTCCTCAAAAAACGCAAAAATCCATGTATGGAAAGCAACTCAAAGACTTAATCCAGAGCAGAAAAGTCCAATAAATCTAAAACTCAATAATCGCTTGCTCAAGTGGCTTGCGTACTTTTTTAAAAGCGGCAAAAGGATCGTCTTCTGCACGATATCCTACAGGCATTACTAGTACCGCTTGCAATCCTTTTTCTTGGAGACCCAGTACTTTATCGTAACCTTCGGGAATAAACCCTTCCATAGGACAAGCATCTATTTTCTCAACTGCGCATACCGTAAGTAGATTGCCCATTGCTAGATAAGCTTGTTTAGTAGCCCATAACTCAATCTCGCTAGCTTCTTTATTCTGGAATTGCTCCATTAAATACTCCTCAAATGGTTTTAGAACTTCATCTGGGGTCTGGCGTATCTCTTTTACGAGCTCGAAGTATTTTTTTACGTAAGTGGTATCAAAATCTTTTTTGATACAAAAAACTAGTAGATGGGAGGCATCTGCCACCTGCTGTTGCTTCATAGATTGTGAAACCAATTCTTCTTTTAACAGCTTATCCCCTATCACTAGCAAGGTCACCGGTTGTAATCCATAACTACTAGCCGTAAGATTAAAGCTTTCTTTTAATAGACTAAGCTGTGTATCAGACAAGGACTTATGACTATCAAAATTCTTAGTGGCATAGCGCCAGGACAAATCAGCTAAAATTGTGGACATACTAACATTTTTTTATGATACAAAGATACAGGCGTAGTTTGAGAATCTTGTATATTAACCATAAGAAATCGCAATAGTCTTATCAATATATCATGTCCTTAGAAAATAGAGTAAACGCCTCAGAAACAAGAATCTTTAAAGCCGTATTTCCTAATACTACCAATCATTACGATACCTTATTTGGTGGTACAGCACTCCATATGATGGACGAAGCCTCCTTTATATGTGCCACGCGCTTTAGTAGAAAAAAAATGGTTACCATCTCTACAGACGCAATAGATTTTACCAAACCTATACCAGAAGGCACAATAATAGAACTAATTGCACGTATTGATAAAGTAGGCAATACAAGTTGTGTGGTAAGGGTAGATATTTTTAAGGAAGATATGTATAGCGACGATCGTGAATTAGCCGTTACTGGTTTTTTTAAATTTGTTGCCTTGGATGACAACAAAAAACCTACACCTATCCTATAACCACGTAATAATAATCTTGAAACAAAAACTCAAAAAAATAGGTCTAGTTTGCACAACGATTCTACTAGTAGGAATTCTAGCAACGGCTATTTTATTTTTTACGATTAACCAAAACGCAAAGGACTTAACCTACAGCACCCTAGATAGGCTTCCGGATGCGCATACAGTAATCGTTTTGGGTGCCAGTGTAAAATCTAATGGAAATCTTTCTGTGATGCTTCGAGACCGGGTTGAGAGCGCCTTGTTTTTATATAATGAGGGTAAAGTAAAACGCTTTTTGTTATCTGGAGATAATGGCACACCTCATTATAATGAGCCCCAAGCGATGAAAAGATACCTTATTGAACGTGGCGTACCAGAAGATCATATTTATCTAGACTATGCAGGTTTTGATACTTATGATTCCATATATCGTTCTAAGGCTGTATTTGAGGTAAATAGCGCTATTATAGTGACCCAAGAGTTTCATTTACCCAGAGCGCTTTACATCGCGAGTAAACTAGACCTTGACTATTTAGGCTATACAGGAGATAAACGAATCTATGCACAGCAGGAGTATAATTCAAAAAGAGAATTCCTAGCCAATATAAAAGCCTATTTAGAACTGGCCTTTAGTAAACAACCGACCTATTTAGGTTCTAAAATTCCCGTAGAAGGTCCTCCACAATCTAGCTATGAAAAAACCTAAAACACTTTTTAAGTTTAAAAAACTACAGTAGCTTTACATCACAATAAAACTCAAAAGATTGCTCGCACTTTTAAAAAAAGAAATTACCACCTTTTTTACCTCGCCCATAGGGTATCTGGTTATTGGTCTTTTTCTAGTAGCTTCGGGTTTGTTTCTATGGGTTTTTGAAGGACCCTACAATATACCTAGTAGTGGTTTTGCGAGTTTATCCCCATTTTTTGAACTGGCACCTTGGATTTTCACCTTTCTTATTCCAGCAATAAGTATGCGTAGCTTGAGTGATGAAGAAAAAGCAGGTACGCTAGAATTGCTGCTCACTAAACCCATCACTATTTGGCAACTAGTATTAGGCAAATATTCAGGTATCCTTTTTCTGATTCTTATAGCCTTAGTGCCTACTCTCATTTATGTATGGGCTATTCACGACTTGGGTAATCCCATAGGGAATCTAGATGTAGGTGCAACTATTGGTTCCTATATTGGACTCGTTTTTCTAGCAGCTAATTTTGCAGCCATTGGTCTATTCACATCTTCATTTTCTAATAACCAGATTATTGCTTTTATTAGTGCAGTTTGCATTTGTTTCTTGCTCTATTATGGTTTTGAGGGTCTAGCTGAGTATAATGCCTTTGGTGCTTTAGATAGCTATTTGGCGCAAATAGGTATCAAATCCCATTATGACAGTATTAGTAGAGGTGTTGTAGATACTAGAGACCTCATTTATTTTATAAGTAGCATCCTATTTTTTCTTTTTCTAACCACCCAACGTCTTAAAAAAAATAGGTAGTACACCTTCGTGAAAATTTTAAAGAACATACCACCTCTCGTTTACGCTTTGCTCCTGCTAGTGGGTATAAACTATCTGGCATCGCTCAGTTATGGCAGATATGACCTTACACAAGACAAACGATATACCCTTAGCAAACCTGCAAAGGAAGTGCTGGACCGTATCGAAAGCCCTCTGATAATCGATGTCTTTCTAGAGGGTGATTTTCCATCAGAATTTAGAAAACTTCAAAACGAAACTCGTTACTTACTTGAAGAGATACAAAACTACAATCCTAAAGTTTCTTTTATCTTTTCAAACCCGGTAGAAGAAGGCAGTAATCCTGAAGAAATTTCGCAGCAATTCGCCCAGTTTGGGATGACACCACTACCCTTAAAGGTAAAACGTAACGGTAAAGAGTCTGCTCAAACTATTTTCCCTTGGGCCACCGCAAATCACAATGGAAAAGCAGTACCTATTGCCTTGACTAAAAATGTAGCTGGTGCTTCTCCAGAGGAGTTTGTATATGCATCTACACAAAATCTTGAGTATTCCTTTATAGAAGGGTTTAATAGACTCATCGCAAAAGATAAAAAAACCATTGCCGTTCTTAGAGATAATGGTGAGCTTACAGATGCACGCCTTGCAGATATGTTGAGAAAGCTAGGAGAAACCTATAGCATTGCACCATTCCCTCTAAACAGTGCCTTAGAAAAGCCAGAAGAGACACTTAAAGCGCTTCAAAACACCTTTGACCTTGTACTTGTAGCAAAACCTACCAAGGCCTTTACAGACCAACAAAAATTTGTCTTGGACCAGTATACCATGAACGGTGGCAACTCGCTTTGGCTCCTGGATATGATTGCTATGGACAATGACAGCCTGAGAAAGAATAATGGTACAGCCCTTGCCTTCCCTATAGAATTAGGATTAAAGGATATGTTATTTAAGTACGGGGTACGTGTAAATCCAGTACTGGTTAAAGACTTGTACTCTGCCCCATTGAGCCTAGCTACGGGAGATGGCAGTAATTCTTCCTATACAGAACTGCCTTGGTTTTATCAACCGCAGGTGCCTTCCTTCAATACGCATCCTATTAATACTAATATTGAGCAGCCTGTAAAATTCAATTATGCAAATGCTATTGAGCTGCTTAAGACGGGAGAAAACATCAATAAAACAGTGCTGCTTAGCTCAAGCCCTTTAAGCCGGTTAGAAGGGGTTCCCAAGCAAATTTCATTAGATGAAGTAGGAATAGAACCTCGAGAAGAAGATTATAATGCAGGGCCTCAGCCATTGGCCGTTTTATTAGA
Organism: Dokdonia sp.; assembly: GCA_023299935.1. GTDB lineage: Bacteria > Bacteroidota > Bacteroidia > Flavobacteriales > Flavobacteriaceae > Dokdonia. The sequence continues at coordinate 2,585 of JALZVV010000165.1, read as the reverse complement.
AGGTAATTTTGAATCTGCCTTTAAAAACCGAGTGCAACCGGTTAAATTGCAGGAGGTACGCTTTCGCGAAAGCGCAACAAAACCAGCTAAAATGGTCATCATCGCAGATGGAGATTTTATTGCCAATGATGTGGGACCCCAAGGGAATCCTCTGGAATTAGGTTTTGATTATCTAACTAGAAAACAATATGGTAATAAAGAGTTTCTGCTCAACACAGTGAACTACCTGATGGACGACACAGGTCTTATTAACATTAGAAGTAAAGAAATAGCCCTGTCATTTCTGGATGGGCAACAAACTTCTAAAACAATTAACAAGTGGCAAGCCTTGTGCATAGGGCTTCCGTTGGTCTTACTTTTAGTCCTTGGACTGCTATTTTACTTTCTCAGAAAACGACGCTACGCCTACTAGCTGTTAATAAGTTATTTTCATTTACCGTAGCAATAAAATTATATTTGTAAGAGCAATTGTTTGTGCACTAAAGGAGTGTTTTAAACAATCTGTATCAGCAAATTTTTATCTGATTTATGAAATTTATAGTCTCTAGTACATACTTACTCAAACAGCTTCAAGTTCTTGGCGGTGTTATTAATAATAGTAACACTTTACCTATACTGGATAATTTCCTTTTTGAACTTGATGGGAAATCATTAACCGTTGCTGCGTCAGATTTAGAAACGACTATGACAGCAAAACTAGAGGTAGAGTCTGATGATTCTGGAAGTATCGCCTTGCCTGCTAGATTATTATTAGATACGCTTAAAACCTTTCCAGAACAGCCGCTTACCTTCACTCAAGAAGAAAATAATACAGTGGAGATAAGTTCTAATCACGGTAAGTATGCCCTTGCGTATGCAGATGGTGCTGAGTTTCCTAAGGCGGTTGCCCTAGACGACCCAAGCAAAGTAAATATCTTAGGGCACGTGCTAGCTACTGCTATAAATAATACCATTTTTGCTACAGGAAACGATGATTTAAGACCGGTAATGAGTGGAGTATTCTTCCAGTTTAATACAGATGGATTAACCTTTGTGGCAACAGATGCACATAAGCTTGTAAAATATGGCCGTTCTGATGTACAAGCAGATCAGGCTGCAGAGTTTATTATGCCTAAGAAGCCATTAAACTTGCTCAAAGGTATTTTAGGAGGTTCTGAAGAAGAAATTACGATAGCATATAATGATTCTAATGCCAAGTTTACTTTTGAGAATACAGAGTTAATCTGTAGACTTATAGATGGGAAGTATCCTAATTATGAAGCAGTGATTCCTAAAGAAAACCCTAATAGACTGACCATAGGAAGAAATCAATTTTTAAACTCAGTGCGACGTGTTTCTATTTTCTCAAATAAGACAACACACCAGATTAGATTAAAAATAGCCGGTGCAGAGCTTAACGTATCTGCAGAGGATATGGACTATAGCAATAAAGCCGAAGAAAGACTTACTTGTGATTATCAAGGAGATGATTTACAAATAGGATTTAACTCTCGATTCTTATCTGAGATGTTAAATAATATGAATGCCAATGATGTTTCTCTAGAAATGTCATTACCCAATAGAGCAGGAATTCTAACACCTATAGATGGTTTAGAAGAAGGCGAAAGTGTAACCATGCTTGTAATGCCTGTAATGCTCAACAATTAAATTTAAGTGTTAAGTGTAAAAAGGCGATTTTCTACTTTGTAGATGGTCGCTTTTTTTTAGTCCTGTAATTACACAAATTTCATTAATTTGCAACCTATGAAAAAAGAAAACAGAATACTCATACTCATCGCTTTACTGGCGATTAGTTTTACTAGTTGTAAAGAATCAAAACCAACCGTAAAAGAAGTACCTAAACCCGTATTAATTGACTTAACGGCTTTAGAAGGTGATGGAGAAAAAGTGCTTCCTAAGTACATGAATACGATTACCAACGCAGAGCTTAAAGAAATGCTTTATGTCTATGCCAGTGATGAGATGGAAGGTAGAGATACGGGAGAGCCTGGTCAAAAACGTGCCGCCGATTATCTAAGAAAGCACTATATGTCTATAGGAGTAGCCTCTGGTTCTGGTGATGATTCTTATTATCAGATTGTACCAGATACCTTCTTTAGAAAAAACAGTGGCTTAAAAAGCTCAGAAAATGTTCTTGCCTTTATCAAGGGTTCTGAAAAACCAGATGAAGTATTAGTGCTTTCTGCACACTTAGACCACGTAGGAATGGATAAGGATGGCAATGTGTACAATGGTGCAGATGATGATGGCTCTGGTACTGTAGCCTTATTAGAGATTGCAGAGGCTTTCCAGCAAGCTGTAAAAGAAGGCAATGGACCTAAACGTTCTATCCTATTTTTACATGTAACGGGAGAAGAAAAAGGATTATACGGCTCTAAGTACTATACCCAATATCCTATCTACCCGCTGGAGAATACCATTGCTAACCTCAACATTGATATGATAGGTCGTGTAGATGATGCGCACAAAGAAGACCCAAACTATGTGTATCTCATTGGCTCTGATAAATTAAGTACAGACCTGCATAATATCTCTGCAGCGATTAATATGAAGTATGCTAAGATTAATTTAGACTACCGCTACAA
>JALZVV010000164.1 GCA_023299935.1 Dokdonia sp. | reverse complement strand
CTCTATGTACATAGCTTAATTGATTTAGGTTATTTCGAAAACAGTATTGATAGTCAAGCTTTAGGACTCTTTAGTTTTGGTGTTGGTACTGGGATTAGAACTAAAGCAGGCGTACTAAAGATAATCATTGCAAACGGCAAGAATGAAAACGAAAACTTTGATTTTAACAACACTAAACTCCACTTTCAATTGGCAATACGTTTTTGAAGACGTTAACACTTGCACAACCCATCCTTAAAAAAAAGCAAATTTTAGGAACAAATAGTTGTGTAATTAACTTTTTATTGTGATTTTTGGCATTGGCTAATTCAAATAATTTATAAAAATGAAAACAAAGTTTAGTGGAATTTTAACGCTTTTATTAGCGTTTGTGGTGCAAGTGTCACTTGCACAAACAACTGTTTCCGGAAATGTTTCCGAAGAAAACGGACCTCTACCAGGGGCGAGTGTACTCGTAAAAGGAACATCAACAGGAACACAAACCGATTTTGATGGTAACTACTCATTAGAAGCAAGCCCTACAGATGTGCTTGTCTTTAGTTATGTAGGTTACACAACTCAGGAGGTTACAGTTGGCGGACAGTCAACAATTAATGTTGCACTTGCTGCAGACAATGCTTTAGATGAAGTAATTGTAACAGCACAGGGTGTAAAAAGAGAAAAGAAAGCTCTTGGTTATGCCGTAAGTGAAGTTGCATCAGAATCTATTGAAAATAGACCTGGTGGAGATGTTGCTCGTGTTCTTGCCGGTAAGGCAACAGGGGTAGACATTACTTCAGCGAGTGGTACTTCTGGATCTGCAACCAATGTTGTGATTCGTGGATTTAATTCCATTAATGGAAGTAACCAAGCTTTATTTATTGTAGATGGGGTTCCTTTTAGTAGTGATACTAACACACAAGGTAACTTCGCTAACGGTAACAATGGTTCTTCTCGTTTCTTGGATCTTGATCCTAACAACATTGAGAGCGTAAACGTTCTTAAAGGTTTAGCAGCAGCTACACTATACGGAACACAAGGACGTAATGGGGTTATTGTTATTACTACAAAAGCAGGTTCATCTCGTAAAGGCGCTAAGAAAACGGATATTACAATTAACCAGTCTTTCTTTGCAAATGAAATTGCATCATTACCAGATTACCAAGATACTTACGGTGGAGGTTTTGATCAATCTTTTGGATGGTTCTTCTCAAACTGGGGGCCAGCTTTTGAAGCAGGCGGGGTTGATGGATATCTTAATGACCCAGCTCAATTAATTGATGCCGATGGAACTGTAGAGCATCCATACTCTTCATCTGCATTCTTAGACAACTTCCTAGGTGGAGACAACGCATTAGAAGATGAGTTCCAAGATCAACGATATGATTGGAGAGCATATAATAACGTAGAGCAGTTCTTTAACACGGGAGCTATCTCTAACACTTCTATTAATATTAACGGAGGATCTGAAGACGGTAATGTAAATTACAACATCAACTTTGGGCACCTTGATGATCAAGGATTCTTACCTGGTAACTCAGTAAGAAGAAACAACCTTTCTATTGGAGGTAGAGCTAAGTTATCTAATAAATTTACGATATCTGGATCTTTAAACTTTGCTAGAACAGATTTTGAAACTCCACCGGTTGCCGCTTCTTTAGGTAATGGTACTACAGGTTTCTCTGTTTTTGCAAATGTCTTTTTTACACCACGTAACGTAGATTTAGCAAACCTTCCATTTGAAATTCCAGAAACTGGAGGTAGTATTTACTATCGTGATGGAAATGACATTAACAACCCTAACTGGATTGTACAAAATGCTCAAGATTCACAGTTAACAAACCGTGTGTTTGGAACAACTACTTTACAGTATGATATTAATGATCACTTAAACGTGCAGTATAGAGCTGGTGTGGATTTCTTTAACGAAAGAAATGAAAACTACTCTAACAGAGGTGGTGTACTAGGTGCAGCAAGAGATGATGTGCGTGGATACTATGATACATTTGACAACAATGTTAGAATCTGGGATCACTATTTAGCTGTAGCTGGAGATTATGATTTATCAGAGAAAGTAGGATTTACTTTTGTAGGAGGTGCTACTACGCGATCAAGAAATTTTGACCAACAAGGGGTACAGAGTACGGATCAAATTGTTTTTGGTGTACAAAGACACTTTAACTTCTTACAGCAAACTCCAGTTCAGTTTACTACCTTCCAAAATATTGTAGGGGTGTTAGCCCAAGCAGACTTTGATTATGACAACTATGCCTTCTTGACAGTTTCTGCTCGTAATGACTGGGTTTCTAACTTACCTACTGAGAATAATTCGCAATTCTATCCTTCTGCAAGTTTATCTTTCTTGCCTACGGCAGCCTTTGATGGTTTGAAGAGTGATGGATTAAATTATTTAAAAGTAAGAGCTGGTTACGGAACTTCTGCAGGTTTTCCTGCTGGTTTTCCAGTATCGCAAAACGTTACTCAAAACATCAACGTTCAACAAACTGGTTTAACTACAAACTCTTTGGATAATTTCCAGGCAAATCCTAACTTACAGCCTGAGCTTATCACAGAATTCGAAGTTGGTTTTGATGCCCGTTTATGGAAAAATAGAGTAAGCTTAGATGTTTCTTATTTTGACAGAGCTACAGATGATCTTATTGTTACACAAAAC
>JALZVV010000163.1 GCA_023299935.1 Dokdonia sp. | reverse complement strand
GTATCGCCAGACATATTAATATAGTAAATTGCTCCTCCATCTTTTTGCAAGACAGGTTCTACCACTTTATTAATATCATCACAGCTTCCTGCAGCACTTATTACTACCGTTCCAGGAGCAATAATATCACCATCAGGATATTTTTGTTTCATAGAGAGGCTGTCTTTTCCTGTAGGTATATTAATACCTAGATTTATTGCCATTTGTGAGATAGCTTCTACCGCTTTGTATAAGCGAGCATCTTCTCCAGGGTTTTTACAAGGCCACATCCAGTTTGCACTAAGACTTATGCTCTTTAAATTTTCTGTAAGTGGTGCCCAAACAATATTAGTTAAGGCCTCTGCAATACTGTTTTTACTTCCTGCAACAGGATCAATTAATCCCGAAATAGGAGAGTGTCCAATAGATGTTGCGATTCCTGTATTGTTTTTGTAATCCATTGCCATTACCCCTACATTGTTAAGCGGTAATTGTAGTGGTCCAGCGCATTGTTGTTTAGCCACACGACCTCCTACACAACGGTCTACTTTGTTAGTTAACCAATCTTTACAGGCAACTGCTTCTAGTTGTAGTAGTTGCTCTAAGTAATCGTGAAAGTGCTCTAGTTGGTATTCTGGATTCTTGTATTTGTGTGTTATGGTTTTGTCTGTAAGTACCGTTTTAGGGGAGCTTCCAAACATATCGTCTAGATGTAAATCCATAGGACTAAGCCCTGTCGTTTTACTTTTAAAAGTAAAGCGATGATCTGTAGTTACATCACCTACTTGATACATAGGAGAACGTTCTCTGTCTGCAATACGTTGTAATGTATCTATATCTTTTTGACCAATCACAAGTCCCATACGTTCTTGCGACTCATTACCAATAATTTCTTTAGCCGAAAGTGTAGGGTCTCCTACAGGTAATTTATCTAAATCTATATGACCTCCTGTGTCTTCTACAAGTTCAGAAAGACAGTTAAGATGTCCTCCAGCACCGTGATCGTGTATGGATACAATAGGGTTAATATCACTTTCTACCATACCTCTTATGGCATTAGCAGCGCGTTTTTGCATTTCTGGATTAGAGCGTTGTACAGCATTAAGCTCAATACCACTATCCAAAGCTCCGGTATCTGCACTAGAAACCGCAGCACCACCCATACCTATACGGTAGTTTTCTCCTCCTAGAATAACAATCTTATCTCCATCTTTAGGAGTATCTTTTAGGGCTTGCTCTTTTTTTGCATACCCAATCCCTCCAGCTTGCATGATTACTTTGTCATATCCAATACGACGGCCATCTTCTTCGTGTTCAAAGGTAAGTACCGATCCTGTAATAAGAGGTTGACCGAATTTGTTTCCAAAATCTGAAGCTCCGTTAGACGCTTTAATTAATAGATCTATTGGGTTTTGATACAACCACTTGCGCTCAGGCATATTAGCCTCCCAAGGTCTATCTTCTATGAGTCTAGAGAAAGGAGTCATATATACTGCTGTTCCTGCTAATGGGAGGGATCCTTTACCTCCAGCAAGTCTATCTCTAATTTCTCCTCCAGAACCTGTAGCAGCTCCGTTAAATGGCTCTACTGTGGTTGGGAAGTTGTGTGTTTCTGCTTTAAGCGAAATAACACTGTCAAAGTCCTTTTCTGTATAAAAATCTGGTTTGTCTGCTGTATTAGGTGCAAACTGTGTAGCCCGTGGCCCTTCTATAAAAGCAACATTGTCTTTATAGGCAGAGACAATAGTATTTGGGTTTTGTTTAGATGTTTCTTTAATTAATTTGAATAGGGAAGTAGGCATTTCTTCTCCGTCTATTACAAAGGTGCCATTAAATATTTTGTGACGACAGTGCTCTGAGTTTACTTGGCTAAAACCAAAAACTTCTGAGTCTGTAAGTGGTCGATCTATTTTTGTAGCTACTTCATTTAGGTAATTTACTTCTTCATCACTTAGCGATAATCCTTCTTGTGCATTATAAGCAGCAATATCGTCTACAGGAAGTATCTCTTCTGGTGTGACAGCTACAGTAAAGATATCTTGATTTAACCCCTCAAACTGCTGAGAGATCATTGGATCGAAGCTAGTTTCTGCCTTTGCAGAAGCGAACTCCTCAATACGCACAACTCCATCAATTGCCATGTTCTGAGTAATCTCAACCGCATTGGTACTCCAAGGCGTAATCATTGCCGCACGAGGGCCAATAAAAAAAGCGTCAATTGTGGACGCTTGTAGTTGAGCTTGGTTACCAAAAAGCCATACTAGTTTTTGAGTGTCTTCTTGTGAAATTTCTTTTACGGTTTGAACCGCATAAACCTGTGCTGTAGGGTTCCCAAAAAAGTAGATCATACGTGTTTTTTGTACTGATTATCAAAGGCACAAATTTAATTTATTTCTTGCGAAAAAACACGATTTACAAAGAGCTCTTTTTAGGCTTATGAACATCCTTATTAACTGAATTTTTTTGATGTAGGTAGTATTTTTCCTAGTTCAGTACCTTAATAAGTATGTACACTGTACTTATTACAATTTATAAAGTTATATTTGAAAAGAAATAAAATTATCATGAAAAAAAATCTATTATCATTCATTTTGCTCCTAGTTTGTATAACTAATTATGCTCAAGAAGGACAGCCTGTTTCTTCAATAGGAGAAGGAACTTATTTAGGAAAAAGTATCCCTTTGAGGGATTTCCCTTTAGTACAGTCTGAGTCATCAGGTAAGAGTAATTATAAAATTATACCAAATAACTTTCCGGTAAATGGATATGAGGCATCTAATTCTTTACCAATAGGGGGCGATCCTATACGACAGTCTGCTATTAATATGGCAGAGCAGGCACGTAATCTCCAATTAAGTTTTGATGGTCCTAATGTTTCTCAAGGACAAGCTACACCACCTGACCCATCTGGAGCTGTAGGTCCTAATCATTATGTGAGTGCGGTGAACGTGGTTATTATAGTGTATGATAAAGAAGGGAATGCTTTAGCTGGACCAACGAGTTTAGGTAATTTTATTGGGGATGGTCAGAATAGTGGAGATCCAATTATTATGTATGACCAGCTTGCAGATCGATGGTTTGTAAGTCAGTTTAATGTCAATAATAATGGGTTAGCTATTGCAATATCTGAAACGCCAGATCCAACTGGAGCTTATTTTTTATATGAATTTCCTTTAGATGCTTTTCCAGATTACCCACACTACTCTGTATGGCATGATGCATATTACCTAACAGCAAATAAAGGGGGGCAAAATATATATGCATTAGATAGGGATGTAATGCTTGCTGGTGGTGCGAGCCCACAAATACAAGGTTTCAATCTACCAAATATAATTAATAACCCAAATACTGTTTTTAGCCCTGAACCAGCATATTTATTGGGTACAGAGTTTGATCCAGAAACTCCGGGCTACATTACTTATTTACAAGATGATGGATGGGGAGCAGCTTTTGACCATTTAAAAGTTTGGGAACTAGATATTGATTTTGATAATCCAGCTAATTCAAATGTTTCAGCACCTTTAGAAATCCCAGTGAGTCCTTTTGACTCTTTTTTCGCACCTTTTGGTTCAGGGGAGTTAACTCAACCTGGCACGGGTCAGCGTATCGATATGATTACTGGAGTAATCTCTTATGCTGCGCATTATAGACCATTTTCTACTCATAATTCTTGGTTAGTTACATTTAATGTGGATGTTCAAGAAGATAATATGACTTCTGGTGTACGATGGATCGAATTAAGAAATAATGATACATCTGATTGGTCTGTTTATCAGGAAGGCACATATGCTCCGGCTGACGGTAATAGTCGTTTTATGGGTAGTGGAGCTATTGATGCTCAAGGAAATATTGGTTTAGCATTTAATGTAGGAGGACCAGATACTCCTGTAGGGGTTGCTTATACAGGTAGATTTGAAAATGATCCCCTCGGACAGATGACATTTCCAGAAACCACAATAATTGATGGAGGGGGTGTTCAAACAACCACTAATAGGTTTGGAGATTACTCTCAATTATCTATGGATCCTGATAACTTTACATTTTGGCATATTTCAGAATATTTTTCTGCAGATAATTTTTGGAATACCAGAATTGGAGTTTTTAATTTATCAGGAGGTTTTCTTAATGATATAGGTGTCACGAGTATAAATACTCCCAATGACGGTATGTTAACAGATACAGAATCGGTAGAAGTTACAATTAGAAACTTTGCTAGTGAAGATAAGGTAGACGCAGATGTACAATTAAGCTTAGATGGAACGGTAGTAGCTAATGAAACTTTTGTTGGAACTATTCTGGCAGGTGAAAGTGTAAATTATACTTTTAATCAAACCATAGATTTGTCTATAGAAGGACAAACCTACTTTTTAGATGCGACTACAGTTTTTGCAGAGGATGAATTCCCGGATAATGATGATAGGACAAAAGAAGTAAAGCACCTGTTTGGAAATGACTTAGGGGTCACGGAAATTGTCGCTCCAGTATCGGGGTCAGCTTTAACAGCAACAGAGGAAGTGATAGTAATTGTCACCAACTTTGGATCTACCGATCAATCAAATTTTGATATTATCTTAGATCTTGATGGCGTGCCTTTTACTGAGACCATTGCAGAAACATTGATAGCTCAGGGAACCCTAGAATATACTTTTTCTCAAACTATTGATTTATCTAATCTTCAGGATTATGTAATAACTGTAGTTACTGATCTTGATGAAGATCAAGATATTTCTAATGATGCTTTGACTATGACCATTGAGAACTCTTTATGTCAACCAGTTTCTAACTGTGCAGGTTTTAATGATGGGGTTACGCAAATAGCATTAGCAGATCAAAGTATCGTTGTAGATTGTGATGGTACAAGTGAAGGCTATACAGATAATACTGATATAGTTTTCAACTTTGCATTGGATAGTGATAATCCTTTTGAAGGAGTATTGCAAATGGGGTTTGCGGATTCTGAATATGCGTTATGGATCGACTTTAATGACAATAATATATTTGAAGCAGCTGAAGTTGTATCTAATGAATTGGTTAATATTGCAGATACTGATTTTCCATTTTCAATCAATTTTGATGATTTTCCAAATGCAACTGATGGAATGCATTTAATGCGATTAAGGGGCGAGGATCAAGATCAAACAGGAGATGTTTTAGATCCTTGTGATGATTTGCAGTTTGGGCGAACAAATGACTATACAGCTAACATATCGGGAGTACTTAGTATAGAAGAGCAGCAAATCAATAATGGCAAATTACTAGTGACCTCATTAGATAATAATAATTTTGATATTCAATTTAATACTGATTTTGAAGAACGTATTTTTATTGCGGTATTTAATACTTTAGGGCAGCAACTCACTTATAAACCAGTTGCCCAAGTTGATGGTGGTTATAGAATTAATCTAGATTTATCAGCAATGGCTGCTGGAGTATATCTAGTGCGATTGGGGAGTGCCAATCCAAGCACTTTTCAAACCGCGAAGATTATTGTGAACTAATTTTTTAGACGGTAACAAAATCAAAAAGCCACGCGATAAGTGTGGCTTTTTTGTTTAATGTTTTGTCTTGTTTTGAAATATGTTAACACAAACTCAACGTATTATGAAGCAGCAATATGTGTTTTTAAAAGGTGGGTTTAGTTTTTTTCTTTATTGAGCAAAAACAGATTTCCGTAATCGTCCTTTTTTTCTTTCCTCACTTTCCTATTATACGTAGGATCAAACCTAGGGTCAGGCACATACCCCATACGTTCTAGTTTGCTCACTTCTATGGTAAGGAAATCAAACTCACTCACCACCTTGCCTGTAATACAGTAAATACCTTTGCTTTTAAATGGATAACGCTGGGCTACGGGAGGGAAATGTACAGTGTCTATCCACCGGCCAGCTTGGTCTAGAAAGGTGCCAAAAAACATGCGATTGCCTCTTGTCGTTCGAGTTCTTTTGGCTGTTATGAGATAACCATATATACGTACGATCTTATTTAGATACTGCCGCAGTTCACTAGCCAGTAGAGCAGTACTCGGTGGTTTTTCTAGAAGAATAAAAGAGTCGCAGAGTGGGAAACCTAAAAGTTCCAATTGGTCAAAAGCACATTCTAAAGCAGTGATGTCAAATGTAGGCAAGGTAAAATCCTGTATCGCAAGGCTAAAGAGTTGTTGCTGAGCAAGATTATCAGGAATGGCGTGTTCTTTATAATAGGCTTCCCATAATAGCGTGCGTTTGTCTTTTTGGGTACTTCTAAAGGCGTCAATGCGTATAAGAATATCCAACTGCTCAATGCTTATAGACACACGTTCTATAAACTTGTCTAGGGAGTGAAATACCCCCATATGATTACGGGCATTGAGTAGTGCAATCATCGTACTTTTTTCTAGGCCGTGTAAGTGCTGGAAACCTAGAATAATGTCTTTTCCTTGTATAATTGTTTGTATCTGGCTTCGGTTTACGCAGGGCGGATGAATACTAGCGCCCTGCAATCGAGCTTCGTGCAGATAGGTTTCTACACGATAAAAACCGCCACCATTGTTTATGGTAGCTACCATATACTCAAGAGGATAATAGCATTTAAGATAGAGACTTTGGTAGGACTCTACGGCATAGGAGGCAGAATGACCTTTAGCAAAAGCGTAACCTGCAAAACTTTCTATCTGTCGCCATACTTCGTTTACAATTTTAGGATTTTCGCCGCGAGCAAAACAGTTTTGTTTAAACTTTTCTTTAACCTGAAGGAACTCAGCACGAGAGCGGTATTTCCCACTCATCCCACGGCGTAGTACATCTGCCTCGCCTAGATCAAGATGAGCATAATGATGAGCCACTTTAATGACGTCTTCCTGGTATACCATCACGCCGTATGTATCTGGCATAATATCCAATAGTACGGGATGTCCTACTTGCTGTGCTCTTTCTGGGTTTTTATGACGGAGGATATACTCGCGCATCATTCCGCTTTTTGCCACGCCAGGGCGTATGATAGAACTAGCAGCCACGAGTGTGAGATAATCGTTTACGGCTAGTTTTTTCAGTAGCATACGCATTGCGGGCGACTCCACATAAAAACAACCAATACACTCAGCCCGCGCAATCATTGCATTAATCTTTGGGTCTTTAAAAAAAGGTCGCGTATGGTGGATATCGGGCAGTTGCACACCGGGATGATTCTCCTTAATAATACCTACAGCATCTTTTATTTTTCCTAGTCCGCGCTGTCCTAGTATATCAAATTTATAAAGACCCACATCTTCTGCGATATGCATATCAAACTGTACGGTAGGGAAGCCTTTAGGCGGGAAACTAGTAGCCGAAAAATAGTGAATAGGTTGCTCTGCAATGAGTATGCCTGCGGCGTGAATACTCAGATAGTTAGGTCTGCCATTAAAATAGCTCGCATAGGTGAGGACAAGCTTTGAGATATCATCCAGCTCATTGGGATTATACTTCCCATCACTAAGCTTGTCTATCTCGTGTTTAGGTAGCCCGAATACCTTCCCCAATTCTCGTACGGCACCACTATGCTTAAAAGTAACATAAGCACCGAGTAATGCGACCTGGGATTGCTTACCAAATTCATCAAAAATAAAGCGCGTCACATCCTCGCGGTCCCAAGTGGAGAAATCAATATCAAAATCTGGGGGAGTGGAACGGTAGAGATTCATAAAACGCTCAAAATAGAGATCTAGCTCAATGGGGTCTACATCTGTAATGCGCAACAGATACGCCACAATACTATTTGCACCGCTGCCACGACCTACATAATAATAATCCTTGCTTCGGGCATATTCTATAATCTTCCAGTTGATGAGAAAAAAAGCTACAAAATGCTGCTGCTGTATTAATTGTAGTTCTTTTATCACCCGCCTTTTTATAGCATAGGTGATACCGTTAGGATATCGCTCAGGAAGCCCTTGCTTACATAGTTTGCGCAGTTTTGAATAATCACAAGCGATAGAATCTAGGAGGTGTTTGAGGTTTTGGTGGGGTTTGGTTTTAGCAAAATTAAAATGGATATGACAACTGTCCAACAAGGCTTGGGTAGTGGCTTTAATCTCGGGAAAATGCAAGAGGGCTTGTGCTAACTCCTGAGGGGTTTTAAAGATGTCCTGAGCACTAGCTTGTGCATTTTTAGGGAGTTTACTAAGAAGCGTATTTTCTGCTATGGCACGTAATAATCTATGGATATTATATTCCTTTTTAGAACCAAAAGTCATGGGTTCTAGCAAGACAATTTTTGAGTGCTGATCCTTGCTCAATTTTAAAAATGAAAGTTTGCTTAGGTCTCTTATCCGAACACCTATATACTCGTGATTATCCAGTCTGTATGGCCATTGTGCTACTTTATGAAAAGGATAAATTACATAGCTATGGGCAAAAGTGGGGGCTTTCTCAGGGATAGGTGTTTTATCGTGTAGGTGCTTTGATAGAAAGTGGTTAATTTCTAAAAAGCCTTGGTTGTTTTGAGCAATCGCCACAAATTCTTGCTGTATCCCATTTCTAAAATCGATGCCTAAAACAGCTTGGATATTGGCCTCTTGGGCTTTTCGGACAAAAGACAGACAGGCAGATGTATTATTGATATCTGTAAGGGCGATTTTTTTGATGTGGTTCGCTTTCGCGAAAGCAATAATCTCCGGAACACTCCAGGTCCCATATCGTAAGCTGTATTGCGTGTGGGTGTTTAGATACAAGGAGTTATTGGGATAAAGAGACAATGATTTAATGAGATAATGGATTAATGAGACAATGATTTGATAGGTTTACTTTACGCTTCTAGCTTACCACCACTTTCTGCGTCGTGTCTCTTGTTTCTAATTCGATTTTAAGTTCGATTTCAATTTCATTATTCTTTATTAGCCACAGATACACGGACATAATGTGATGCTTTACTATGTGTAATTTATTATGCTTCCCATTTATCACCTCGTCGCTCGTACTTTTAGTCATTTTGTTGTGCTTCATGTCTCTTGTTTCTTTATCTCGTCATTTATCATTCAACAATCAAAAATCTCCAATCATTACTGATGTCTATGTGCCAATACAATAGGTGGTTGGCCATTAAAGGGGTTGCCTTGGTTACCTATGGTACGAGCGCCTTCGCCCATGGTGGCAGCACGCATGATACTGCGGTCGCCGTATTTAATACGGATATCATCCATTGCTTTGTACAAGTTTACGGTGCGTTTGGGGTCGTCAAAAAGCTTAATCTGGTAAGTGCCCGTGGTGAGTGCACTATAGCGTACACCTACGAGTCTGATGAGTAAGCGACGATTATATAATTTTTCAAAAAGGGCTAAGACCTTTGGGATGAGATGATGGTCTGCAGATGTATAGGGGATTTTTAATTGCTTAGAATAGGTCTGGAAATCTGAGTAGCGCACTTTTACTGTGATAGTAGAGGTGAGTTTACCCCCGCGACGTAACTGAAACGCTAGGTTTTCTGACATTGCTGTGAGGGTTGTTTTGAGTTTAGTGATGTCTGTAGTGTCTTTTCCGTAGGTGCGTTCGCTAGAGATAGACTTACGCTCGTGATATTGTATGATGGGAGTGTGATCTATCCCTTGACAGCGCTGCCAGATAATACGTCCGTTTTTTCCAAAAACAGAGCTCATCATTTCTACTGGCATTTGTTGTACGACACTTACTTCCCGAACGCCTAGATTGCAAAAGGTGCGGTAGGTTTTTTCGCCTACCATTGGGATTTTTTTGATGGATAATGGTGCGAGGAATTCTTTTTCGGTGCCAGCTGCGATGCGTAACTGGTTGTTGGGTTTTGCCTCGCCTGTAGCGACTTTGGATACGGTTTTATTTGGCGAAAGCCCAAAAGAAATAGGTAAACCCGTCTCTCGCATTATTTTTGTGCGTAACTCGGTTGCAAAAGAATAGCACCCAAAAAAACGATCCATTCCAGTGAGGTCTACATAAAATTCATCTACACTGGCTTTTTCAAGTACAGGGACTTCACTCTGGATAATTTCTGTGACTTCTTTGGAGAATTTAGTGTAGATACCGGCATTGCCTCGTATTACAATCGCTTGCGGACAGAGTTGTTTTGCAAGTTTCATAGGCATTCCAGAATGCACTCCATAGGTTCTGCACTCATAACTGGCAGCGCTTACAACGCCTCTGTCTCCGGTACCGCCTACAATAACAGCTTTGCCCTCTAGACGGCTATCTAGTCTGCGCTCACAAGACACAAAAAAAGTATCCAAATCAAAATGTGCAATAGTTCTATTCATTGTATGAGGAAATAATCCAAAATTAAAGAATAATTCCTATTTTTAAAACAATTGTTAATAAGTTGATATGTTAAAAAAAGTGTAAGTCTACGCGGGATTATTCGTCTTAAGGCAGGAAATACTTATATTGCCCACAAACATACAATATATGCGAGCTACTGTTATTGCAGCCATCAACAAGAATTTATCCAATGCCATTTCATTAATAGACGCTATAGATAGTGATATCTATACGAATGTTACTGTGGCACCGTATTACAGTAGTATAGGTTCACATATACGCCATGCGATGGACTTTTTTGATTGTATTATAAATGGCTTACAGTCCAATAATATTGACCTTACTGCGCGCAAACGCGATGAAGTAATCTCTACAAATCCAGAAGCGGCAAAGGAGCATATTTATGGTATTCAGCAAAAGCTAGCTTCTTTTGCAGATGTAAATACAGATTACTTGTTACACGTTACTGATAATCTAGGAGATGGTAAAGTAACGATTATGTATACACTAGAGAGTATTCTTGCACAAGCTAATACCCACGCGACACATCACTATGCTATTATTAGTTATATGCTTAGCACACTACAAGTAAATGTGGAAATCCCTGGCTTTGGGTACAATCCTTCTACACCTGTTCCTAAGAGAGAGGGGATATAGACGATTTTTGATTGGAGATTAACGATTGTAGATTTTTGATTTTTGAACTAGAAACTAGAAATCAGGAGCCACGAGCCACGACAAATTGACTAAAATCCCAACACCCAATAGTTGAAGTCTATTTTGAGGTGATCTAGTATTTGGAACGTAACGAGAAATGTATCGAGAAAACCGTTTGTTGATTAACCATTGTAGATTTTTGATTTTTGAACTAGAAACTAGAAACTAGAAATCAGGAGCCACGAGACAAGACTAAAAAAAAATCACTACCAAACTAAGCCTAGTTTACTGTAATCGAGTGTTTCTAGCTTGGAAACTGTCTAGAAATTATAAACACATCATCAAATCTATTTTCAAACATTTAAACCTTAGCTAACTCTTAGAGGCTAGTACCCAACGGCTATTTTTTAATCATTAAACAGCGCTCTCATTAAGGTCCTAATTCCTTTAAATCCAAAATAGATTGCGGCAATGAATAGTATAATCCCAATTCCTAATACAGGAATAAACAAAGTATGGTCTTGATTTTTAAAGGAAGAGTTTATTACAATAGGAGCTAGAACTAGTAGGAAAAGGGTTCCGCCCATCATCTTGATGCCTTTAAGTAATACGTCTTTATTAGTGCTCATAATTATCAATGGCTTTACGCACACTACCGTACTTAGTTAAGAGTGCATTTGCTGTTTCCTGCGATATGTCTAAGGCATCCATAATCATTTTCGCACCTCTACCTACAAGCTTATGGTTACTCAGTTGCATATCTACCATCTTATTCCCTTTTACATGACCTAGTTTGATCATCGTGGCAGTAGATATCATATTAAGAATAAGTTTTTGCGCCGTACCTGCTTTCATACGACTGCTGCCAGTAACAAATTCTGGACCTACAACAGCTTCAATTGGGAATTGTGCAGTTATCGCTAGCGGACTTCCTGCATTACACGTGATACATCCTGTTCCTATCCTTTCTTGATTACACTTTTCTAAAGCACCTATAACATAAGGAGTAGTGCCAGATGCTGCAATCCCAATCACAAAATCTTTAGTGCTTATGTTTGCTGCTTCTAGGTCTTTCCATCCTTGAGTAGTACTGTCTTCGGCAAACTCAACGGCTTTACGTATGGCAGTATCACCACCCGCGATTAAGCCAATTACTGTATTATGTGACACTCCAAAAGTAGGAGGACACTCACTGGCATCTACCACACCCAAACGACCGCTTGTTCCTGCACCCATATAAAATAGGCGTCCTCCGGATTCTAGACAACTTACGACTTGGTCAATAACGTGTTCTATTTGTGGGATGACTTTGGCTACAGCCTTAGGAACGGTCTGGTCTTCGGCATTCATACTACTTAGTAGCTCTGTCGTAGACATCTTTTCTAGATGGTCGTAAGCAGAATCTTGCTCGGTGGTTTTGGTAAAAGACACAGTGTTTATTTTAATGTAAAAATAAGGATTAAGTAGTATATTTAGTCAATAACAGGCGGTATATGCAGCAATCATTATCAATAGAGGCTAAGAATATTTTAGAAAATAACTGGAGACAAGGTTTTACGGTACCCTGTGAGGGATTGTATCCTTTTCAATGGCATTGGGATTCTGGTTTTATTGCTTTAGGATGGATGCATCTGGATCTAGAAAGAGCTTTTAAAGAGATACAATCATTACTCAAGGGGCAATGGAAAAATGGTTTTATCCCGCATATTATTTTTCATAATCCATCAGATAGTTATTTTCCTGGCCCTGAGGTTCAAGCCTCACATTTAAGTCCTTTTGCCCCAGAGATTCCAACCTCGGGCATAACTCAGCCACCAGTATTAGGGTGGGTGCTTGGGGAGATGTATGCTTTCGCGAAAGCGGACTCTAGAATGTTACCATTTCTTAACGAAGTCTATGACGCGGCATATCACTTTCATGAGTACTTATATACCCATAGAGATCCTAAAGGGGAAGGCTTAGTATATATATGCCATAACTGGGAAGCTGGAACAGATAATACGCCGGTATGGGATAGTATTTGGGATACCATGGACTCTCCAGAGTATGACTTAGACCGTAAAGATAATTTGCATATCGCTGCAAGTCATAGACCGAGTAATCGAGAATACCAACATTATATTCATTTGATAGAGTTATTTAAATCTTACGCATATGATGATGCCCTTATTGCTGAAAAGTCCCCTTTTTTAGTACAAGACCCCCTTTTTAATGCTATGCTCATAGCTTCTAATGCGGCTCTTATTGATTTGGGAAGAATCTTAGGGAAGCTAGAAAAAGTGTCGCAATTAGAACAATGGAATGCTCAAAGTAAAAAGAGCTACAATCAAAAATTATATGATCCTGAACTAAAGGGATATGTTTATTATGATTTGCGTAATGATAGGGCTTTGCCGGTACTTTCTTCTTCTTCTTTTACAGCCCTATTTGCAGGTATTCCCGATAAAAACCGTGCTTTTGAAATGATTGAGGCTTTTGCAAAAGGACCTTTTTCTGGAAAACAAAAAGAGTTCTTGTTATGTGCTTCTTTTGACCCGAGTAGTAACTCTTTTGATCCCAAACGCTACTGGCGCGGTCCCATATGGATTAATCTCAATTGGTTACTTTATAGAGGATTTAGAAAATATGCTGCTCTGGAATTAACGGAGCAAATAAAAGCTGACACACTATATCTGATGAAAAAATATGGCTTTTATGAGTACTTTGATCCACGTAAAGAGCAGGATAAAAAACTAACTCAAGGCTACGGCGGAAAGAATTTTTCTTGGAGTGCAGCATTAACATTAGATTTATTACTAAACAAATAGAAACAGATGAATTGGTTAGATTTTACAATAATCGCAGTTTACATCTTCTTTTTTTTAGGGATGGGATTTTTCTTTAAGGATAATAAAAATGCGAAAGATTATTTTTTAGGAGGGCGCAGTATGGGCTGGTTCCCATTAAGTCTTTCTACCATGGCGACACAGCTTTCTGCAATTAGTTTTATATCTGCTCCTGCATTTGTAGGGCTTAAGTTAAACGGTGGTTTAAAATGGCTCACTTTTGAGTTTGCCGTACCTATAGCTATGGCATTTATTATGTTATTTATTATTCCGCCTTTATTTAGGTCAGGAGTAGTGAGTATATACGAGTTTATAGAAAAGCGTTTTTCATCATCTACACGACTTATTTTAAGTGTGGTTTTCCAGATAAGTAAAGCTTTAGGAACGGGAGTTATGGTCTACACAATAGCTATTATTTTACAGGCTGTTTTAGATATAGACTATGTATATACGGTTCTTATCATAAGTGCAATTACTATTGTGTATTCCTGGCAAGGCGGAATGAAAGCTGTAGTATGGGGAGATGCCGTGCAAATGGTTCTACTTTTTATAGGCCTTATTGTGTGCACGTATTATGGCTGGCAATTATTACAAGATAATGGAGGTCTAGCAGCAGGTTTTGATCCTGAACGACTGCAAGTTATTGATTTCAACATGGGCTTGGGGAGTGGAGAAGAATATGGATTGTTACCTATGATTTTTGGAGGTTTTTTCTTGTATGTCTCCTATTATGGTTGTGATCAATCTCAAGCGCAACGCATGCTTTCTGCAAAAAATGAAAAGACAATACGTCAATTATTGCTCGCTAATGGTTTATTGCGATTCCCGGTGGTTCTAGTCTACTGTACAATGGGCTTATTTATAGGAGCATTACTTACTGTTGCACCAGATTTTATGGCAGAGATTGGTGTTGCTACTCAGAAACATTTTCCTGCAGATTATGCAGCAACTGGATATAAGGCAGATTTAATGATTCCTGTTTTTATTCTCAAGTATCTCCCGCATGGATTTATTGGAATTTTGATGGTTGCCATTCTTTCGGCTGCCATGTCTTCTTTAAGTTCTACTGTAAATTCATTGTCTGCTGTATCAGTAGAAGATTTTTTTAATCGAGGCAAAGAAAAGCTTTCTACAAAAAAATATATGTTTTTGTCAAAAGCTTCAGTAGTATTTTGGGGAGTAGTGTGTATTGCTTGTTCTTTTCTTTTTGGAGGGAGTAAAAGTGCAGTGATTGAAATTATCAATGCTATTGGTTCTGTTTTTTACGGACCTGTTTTAGTTACTTTCTTATTGGCTATTTTCTCAAAAAAAGTCAATCATATTGGAATGAATGCTGGTATTATTACAGCGGTTCTTATCAATTTAATGTTTTCTAAGACCATACAAGGGCTTTTTAATATTGATCTTGGTTTTGATATTTTCTGGATTTGGCTTAATGTAACAGGTGTTGGTATTGCCTTAGTTGTGGCTTATGTGGTAAGTATGCTCACGGCTCAAGTACCTGTAAAGAGCGACAGTTCTGTTTCTTTCGCCATTTCTAAAAAGGACTGGCAGCGCAAGGAGGTATATATTCTTCTTGGCTTTTTTGTTGTAATTCTTCTCATAGGAGCCCTCGCTCCACAAATTTACGGATAGGTGCATTTTTTAATAATACCCGATAGTTTCAAGGACTCTCTTACCGCACAAGAAGTGATTGAGGCGCTTTGTTCAGGCTTTCAGGAGATGGATTCCGATTTTAGGTCACAGTCTATTATTGCTTCAGACGGAGGAGAAGGCTTTCTATCTTTTATACAGAGCTTTGTGGCTGTAGATTGTATTGAAACCCATACTAAGGATCCTTTAGGAAGAGACATTGTAGCTGATTATGCTTTATCGCTGCGCTCTCCCGAGGGTCGTGAATCTCACAAGCTCGATTTCGCGAAAGCTTCTCAGATCGCATATATAGAACTTGCTAAAGCGTCAGGATTAGAACTATTGTCTCAAAGTGAGCGTAACCCTTTACACACCTCTACCTATGGAACAGGGCTTCAAATTAAAGATGCCATAGACCGAGGTGCACAAAAGATTTATATAGGCTTAGGCGGCAGTGCCACTAACGATGGCGGAATAGGAATGGCCGCAGCATTAGGATTTAAATTTTTAGATGAGAAAGGACATGAATTATCACCTATTGGGAAAAATTTAGATTTGATTTGTCAAATACAAAAACCGCAAGATCTTGTTTTACCAGAAATTTATGCTATCAATGATGTTGATAATGTATTGACAGGCGTTAAAGGTGCAGCACAGGTATACGGTAAGCAAAAAGGAGCAAGCTTGGATGCTATTGAGAGCCTTGATGCTGGCTTGGATAATTTAGCAAATATCGTGCAAAGGGAATTAGGCGTAAATAATAAGTATGTTCCTGGAACAGGCGCTGCAGGTGGTTCCGGCTATGGTTTAAGTGTCTTTTTTAATGCAAAGTTTGTTGCTGGCGTGACATTTCTAACTACAATTTCTGGAGTGGAAGAGACACTTATCAAGGGAGAATTTGATGCCATTATTACGGGAGAAGGGAGCATAGATCATCAAACACAAAGTGGGAAGCTTGTAAAAGGTATTTCCAGTCTTGGGAAGCACTATAAAATTCCGGTATATGCGGTATGCGGTATAAATCAACTTGATAGCAATGATGCCTTAGCAATGGGCATTAAAAAGACGTGGGCAGTACTTGATTGCGCTAAGAATAAAGATGACAGTTATCGCAATGCAGCCACCTATCTCAAGAAAATAGCAGGCAAAATTTACCTGTATCACAGAAATAATAAGCTTTCCTAATCAGCTAGATTTAAGAAGTTAGATATTTTAACCATTTAAATTGGGATTGTAGTTCACTAATGTTAACTTTGTGTCACGTGGTAAATGTAATAGCCGTATGACTAAGCTCACAGAAGTTGTTGATTCTCTTGAAACTAGGATCAGTACTTTGTTAACACGATATAATGCTTTGAAAGAAAGGCTGGATATCTTAGAGGGTACGATTATTAATCTAGATGCAAAAAATAGTGTGCTTAAGGAAGAAATAGCACAAAAGCAGCAGGAGTTTAATACCGTTAAAACGGCAAATGCATTACTGGGTAGTAACGATTATAAAAGGGAAACCAAGCTCAAAATAAACGCATTAATTAGGGAGATTGACGCCTGTGTGGTGGCACTTTCTGAATAGTGAAAAAAAGATATGTCAGAAAAGCTTAAGATTAAATTGTCCATAGCAGATCGGGTATATCCTCTTAATATTCCTTTAGAACAAGAAGAAGGATTACGCAAAGCGGCAAAGGATATTAATGAGATGATTAAGCAATTTGAGCAAAGTTATGCCGTAAGAGATAAACAAGATGTATTGGCCATGTGTGCCTTACAGTTTGCCTCTCAGGCGTCCCAGAAAAATATAGAGAATACCTCAGGACAGGAAGAAGCTATGATGCGCATAAAAGCATTAAGCGCCTTACTGGATGAGCAGCTCTAACGTTCTTTAAAACATACAACGCATATTACTGCCTGCATTGGTCTTTTTTTTGGTGAACTCAACAGATATTTTTTTGTAAAGAGTGAATCTGGATTGTAAAAGCACGCCGTCTTCGTCACGGATCCTTGATCAGTCCGCTAGCTCTAATCCTTATTTTAGGAGTTCATACAAAAACCCATACTAATGCAGGCTTTTTTATATCTATATTTTAGATATGTCATAAAAGGTTTATTGCCTTTTATTAACCATTATAATCATACTCTAAGCCAGTATGTCTATATAAAAACCAACCGCATGGATAATACTATATTATTGATTATCGTAGGAGTTGTTGCTTTAATTGTAGGCTTTTTGATAGCCAAAATGTTAGAGCGCAATAAATCCTCTCAAATAATAAATGACGCTAAGAAAAGTGCAAAAGGCATTTTAAAAGAAGCTCAACTAGAGGGAGAGTCCCTTAAGAAGGATAAAATGCTCCAGGCCAAAGAAAAGTTTATTGAGCTTAAGGCAGAGCATGAAAAAGTAATACGTAGCAAGGATAAAAAAATGTCTGAGGCAGAGAAACGTGCTCGTGATAAAGAGTCACAGGTAAGTAGTGAGCTTGCGCGAAACAAAAAACTCAACCAAACTCTAGAAGATAAAACTAAGGATTACGAAAAGCGCCTTGTTTTCTTAGAGAAGAAACAGACCGAAGTAGAGAAAATGCACAGCAATCAAGTGCAACAGCTAGAGGTTATCTCTGGACTCTCTGCAGATGTAGCAAAGGAGCAACTGATGGAGTCTCTTAAAGAGAAGGCAAAGACTGATGCAATGGGGCATATCCAAGCAGCTATGGAAGAGGCAAAGATGACTGCAGAGCAAGAAGCAAAAAAAGTAATTATTACCACTATACAGCGTATAGGAACAGAAGAGTCTGTAGAGAATTGTGTCTCTGTATTTAACCTAGAAAGTGATGATGTAAAAGGTAGAATTATAGGCCGTGAAGGTAGAAACATACGAGCTATTGAAGCAGCAACAGGAGTAGAGATTATTGTAGATGATACGCCAGATGCTATTATTCTTTCCTGTTTTGATAGTGTACGCAGAGAGATTGCACGATTATCACTACATAAACTGGTGACAGACGGTCGTATTCACCCAGCGCGTATAGAAGAGGTAGTGCGTAAGACCACTAAGCAAATCGAACAAGAGATTGTAGAAGTAGGTAAGCGTACGGTAATTGACTTAGGAATTCACGGGTTGAATCCTGCGCTTATTAAAGCGGTAGGTCGTATGAAATATCGTTCTTCTTACGGACAGAATTTACTACAACACAGTAGGGAAGTAGCTAAGCTTTGTAGTGTTATGGCAGCAGAGCTAGGTGTGAATCCTAAACTAGCTAAAAGAGCTGGACTCTTACACGATATTGGTAAAGTGCCAGATACAGAGACAGAAACGCCTCACGCAATCTTAGGAATGCAATGGGCCGAGAAGTATGGTGAAAAACCAGATGTATGTAATGCCATTGGAGCGCACCACGATGAGATAGAGATGACGAGTTTATTATCTCCTATCGTTCAGGTGTGTGATGCCATAAGCGGAGCACGCCCTGGCGCGCGCCGTCAAGTATTGGACTCATACATACAGCGCCTTAAAGATTTGGAAGATATTGCCTTTGGGTTTAATGGTGTTAAGAAAGCTTATGCTATCCAGGCAGGACGCGAACTTCGTGTGATTGTAGAGAGTGAGAAAGTAAATGATGATAAAGCAGCGGCTCTATCCTTTGAAATCTCTCAAAAAATACAAACAGATATGACCTATCCTGGTCAGGTTAAAGTAACCGTAATACGGGAGACAAGAGCTGTGAATATTGCGAAGTAATATCTCGCTTGCGCGAAAGGATTAATGACCATTATGCAACAAAGATTAGGAATTTGTCATTTTATAATAGGAATACTAATTGCTGCAAATTTGCATAGTCAAGACGATGTAGAAAGTAATTTCGGAGTTAATCTTCAATTATTTGGAGCTGGACTTAATTATGAATTGACAGTAGATAAAGCTTTTACAGTAAATAGTTTGGTTTTTTATGAAGCTGGCTTTTTTCAAGGTTTAGATGGTGATGTACGCTATATAGCGACTACAACTTTTGGTCTTGAGCCCAGATGGTATCACAACAGAAAAAGAAGATCTGATAAAGGGAAAAATATTGCACATAATGTAGGGAACTATTTGAGTGGAGAGCTTTTTTATGTGTCTGATGTACTTTCTTCTTCTAACGATAATCGTGTAGATATCGATCCAGGAGTGGTGGTAGGTGTCAAATATGGCTTACGCCGTAACATTGTAGATAACATCCATTTTGAATTGGCTTTTGGGGTGGGCCAAGTATTTGCTCAAGAAACAGAAAATTATACATCACCTTTATTGGATATTAAATTTCAATACATCCTGTTTTAAGTATTGATTTATCATATAAATAACACAACCCTGCCATATGGTGGGGTTTTATTGTTGTAACGCTTTCACTCATTGAAAAGGTGAGTTCGCTCATTAATCGTTTTAGAAGCAAGTAGGTAGTTATAAGTTTGGAAGGAATTTAAAATCTAATCTTATGAAAACCATAGTACAATTAGCAGTATTACTTCTATTCCAGACAGTATTATTAGCACAAGCAAAAACAATTACAGGAACTGTATCTGAAGGGAATGGTCCATTGCCGGGGGCCATAGTTTATATCAAAGGAGGAAAAGGTAGTACTACCACAGATTTTGATGGAAAATATGCCATCACCGCCTCAAAAACTGATGTTTTAGTATATTCTTATGTGGGCTTCTCCACTCAAGAAGTAGTTGTGGGCGATCAAACAATCATTAATATAGCACTGGCTAGCGACAATCAACTGGATGAGGTCGTTGTACTTGCACAAGGAATCAGTAGGGAGAGTAAAGCATTAGGTTATTCTGTAAGCGAAGTTCGATCCAAAAAAGTTGCGAGAAGATTGGCTGGGAAGGCTTCTGGGGTTCAAATATCTTCAGCAAGTGGTACAGCGGGAAATGCTTCAAATATCGTAATACGAGGTATAAGCGCTTTATCAAATGGCAATAGAAAAAATCACAAAGCACTTAATCAACTAGAAAATAGCATAGTGCCTGAAACTAATAATAAAAATGCCGGTAACAAATCTATCAAAGAAACGGCATACATCGTAGACGGTGTTCTTATTCATCCTTCCTTAAACGATTTAATAGAAGGAATGGATACTGAAAACATCGATCATAAAGTATCGTATAATCCTGTTAGAGCCAAAAAACTTTTCGGAAACCTGGATGGAAAGCGATGTGTTGTAATAAATACTGTGCGCGGTAACTATCGCGTAGAGAATGACGAGAGTTATAAAGCTTTATTTGAGAATGAGTTTAAGAGTGTGTCTTATGATCCTTTATCTACATTCTCTATAGATGTTGATCGAGCTTCCTATAGTAATGTTCGTAGGATGATTAACAATGGTCAGGATATCCCATTAGACGCTGTTAAGATAGAGGAGATGGTAAACTACTTTGATTATGATTATGCCACTCCACAAGATGAAAAACTTTTTGCTGTGCATACAGAAGTAGCTCAAACGCCATGGAATAAAGAAAGCTTATTAATGAAAATAGGACTTAAAGGAAAGGAAATCAATACCGATGAACTTCCAGCATCTAATCTTACTTTTCTCATTGATATTTCAGGATCAATGTCTTATGCTAATAAATTACCCTTGCTTAAAAGTGCTTTTCAGGTTTTGGTGAAAAAATTAAGAGAACAAGATAAAGTGTCGATAGTTGTATATGCTGGAGCGGCGGGTGTTGTATTAGAACCAACAAGTGGCAATGAGAAGGAAAAAATAATGAATGCAATAAATAACTTAAATGCGGGAGGATCTACAGCTGGTGGACAAGGAATCGAATTGGCTTATAAATTGGCGCAACAAAACTTCAAAAAGAAAGGAAATAACAGGATTATACTCGCCACAGATGGGGACTTTAATGTTGGGATGAATAGCGACAAAGCTATGGAGACGCTTATTGAAGAAAAGCGAGAATCTGGAGTGTTTTTGACCTGTATAGGTTTTGGTATGGGCAATTATAAGGACTCTAAACTAGAAACGCTAGCAGACAAAGGCAATGGGAATTATGCGTATATAGATACAATGCAAGAAGCCCATAAATTTCTTGGGAAAGAGTTTTCTGGAACTTTGCACACCATTGCAAAGGATGTAAAAATCCAAGTAGAGTTTAACCCGGCTGTAGTAAAATCATACCGATTAATAGGGTATGAAAACAGATTATTAAATAATGAAGATTTTAAAGATGATACCAAAGATGCTGGCGAAATTGGTGCCGGACATACCGTAACAGCCTTGTATGAAGTAGTACCTGTACAATCAGTCTATAGCCCAGTTGATGGTGATGCTTTAAAGTATCAAAATGTCGCACCGGGCTTAGTTGATGAGTTGCTCACTGTAAAGTTACGCTATAAAGAGCCAGCGGGTAACAAGAGTAAGTTGATGGAACATGTAGTTAAAAATACAACTAATGATACATTGACTGAGGATTTTAGGTTTATGAGTGCTGTTGCTATGTTTGGAATGAAGCTTCGAGATTCAAAATTTGTTAAGGATATAAAGCAAGAAGATTTAGTCACGCTGGCAAATTCTGGAAGAGGTAAGGATGAAGATGGTTTTCGTGCCGAATTTATACGTTTAGTGAAGGCTAAATAGTGCGTTAGCATATAAACAATAAACCCTGCCATTTGGCAGGGTTTATTGTTTTCGCGAAAGCGACAAAAGTATATTATAAGTGAATCACTTCATCATAGGCATCTGCAACAGCTTCCATAACTGCCTCACTCATTGTTGGGTGTGGATGAATCGCTTTAAGCACTTCGTGACCTGTAGTCTCTAGCTTACGCCCTAAAACAGCCTCTGCTATCATATCTGTCACGCCGGCTCCAATCATATGGCAGCCTAACCACTCACCGTACTTAGCATCGAAGATTACTTTTACAAAACCATCTTTAGTACCCGCAGCACTGGCTTTACCTGAGGCAGAGAATGGAAATTTACCTACTTTAAGTTCGTATCCAGCGTCTTTAGCCTGCTTTTCTGTCATACCTACAGAAGCAATTTCTGGAGTAGCATAAGTACATCCTGGGATGTTGCCGTAATCTATGGCCTCTACGTGCTGTCCTGCAATTTTCTCTACACAGAGGATGCCTTCTGCACTGGCTACGTGAGCAAGAGCAGGTCCAGGTGTTACATCACCTATTGCATAGTATCCCGGAATATTAGTTTGGTACCAATCGTTTACAATAATCTTGTCTTTATCTACAACAATACCTACATCTTCTAATCCAATGTTTTCGATATTAGTTTTAATTCCTACTGCAGATAGTACGATATCTGCTTCTAAGGTTTCTTCTCCCTTTTTAGTTTTAACCGTTGCTTTGATTCCGTCTTTAGTTTTCTCAACTTTCTCAACAGAGCTATTGGTCATTATCTTAATTCCTGCCTTTTTTAAAGAACGCTCAAACTGCTTTGAAATATCATTGTCTTCTACAGGGACAATATTAGGCATATACTCAACAACAGTTACGTCTGTTCCCATAGAGTTATAGAAACTAGCAAACTCAACACCTATTGCTCCAGAACCTACGACTACCATAGATTTAGGTTGCTTAGCTAAAGTCATTGCTTGACGGTACCCTATTACTGTTTCTCCATCTTGCGGTAAACTAGGCAAATTGCGAGAGCGAGCTCCTGTAGCGATAATAATATGATCTGCACTATACTCCTTGCCATCTACATCTACTTTCTTACCTGGCTTTACTTTGCCATATCCTTCTATAACGTCTATTTTATTCTTTTTCATTAGGAACTGCACTCCTTTGCTCATTCCATCTGCTACGCCACGACTGCGTTTTACTACTGCTGTAAAATCTTTGTCTGCACCTTCTACTTTAAGTCCGTAATCTTCGGCGTGCTTTAAATATTCAAATACTTGAGCACTCTTAAGTAAGGCTTTTGTGGGGATACATCCCCAGTTAAGACATACGCCACCTAAACTTTCTTTTTCTACAACAGCCGTCTTAAGACCTAGTTGTGAAGCTCTAATAGCTGTAACATAACCTCCAGGGCCACTTCCTAAAACGATAAGATCGTATTTACTCATATCTTGATATTTTTTTGTCTAATTTTTGCTGTGGCAAAATTACGGATATTCCACCGAATTTTGAAACTTACTTGAATGAGTTATGTTGTGTATCCAATATAAGATGTATCGCTTTTGTCAAATTGATATAGTAAAGATATTCTTAGAATTCTAAATTCAAAGCTTCGGAGAGGGCATTAAAGTTTAGCAAATCCACCTCTGTGTTTAATGCAAAATCTGATGGCACAACAACAATTCTAAATCTCTGATTATCTGTAAATTCTGGACCTGCTAGTTGGGGATCATCACTATTTAGAATTACTTGTACATCTGCAATAGTAAAATTAAAAATATAATTCAAAAAGCCTTCTATCGCCCCGGTAGAATTATTAAAAAAGAAAAAAGATGCGGTAGGTAATGGCTCCCAAATTTCTAATCCGTTAGCAATGCCATCTCTTCTAAACATTAAGACAACGTCAGATTGCACAATGTCTTGGTCAAATACAAAGAATTGATTAAAGTCATTAGCGTTATTGAAAGTGGTGGTGAACTCAAAAGTTTGTCCAATAGTGTCAAAATCTACATTATCATCTGCACTCGTGCAGGCTGATAGTAAAAATACTGAGAGGATTAATAGCGCAAATATTTTTTTCATAGTTTGTTGCAGTGTTTTGTTTCTCCTTAGGAGTTATTAAAATCAATACTCGCGCTATTTACGCAGTAGCGTTGTCCTGTTTGTGTAGGTCCGTCATTAAAAACATGCCCTAAGTGGGAACCACAGTTAGCGCAAAGAATTTCTGTTCTAATCATTCCGAGGGTAGTATCACGAATGTATTCAACCTTACCAGGAATCGATTCATCAAAACTAGGCCAACCGCAACCACTGTCAAACTTTGTGTTACTCTCAAATAGTTGTTCATTGCAAGCACCGCAGTGATAGTTCCCTTGCTCTGAGTGCATATTGTAACTACCTGTAAAAGGGCGTTCAGTACCTTTTTCTCTAAGTATGCGATAGCGGTCCGGGCCTAATTGTTCCAACCACTCTGCTTCGGTTTTATGTAGGGGATACTTTTTCATAATAATTCATACGATGGCAGAAATCTCATCCACCTAATTGTAAGGCTTAATTGTTTTTTCTTCTTCTTCTTCTTCTTCTTCTTCTTTATCCTTTTTTAGGAACGAATACGAGGGCATCTCCATTAATACAATGACGTTTACCGGTTGTTTCTCTTGGCCCATCACTAAATACGTGACCTAAGTGACCGCCACAGTTGGCACAGTGCTCCTCAGAACGACCATATCCTAATTTATAATCTGTGCTATATCCTACAGCTCCAACAACCTCTCTATCAAAGCTAGGCCATCCCGTGCCACTATCAAATTTGTGCTCACTTTCAAACAGAAGTGCGTCACAGGCTGCGCAGTGATAAGAACCTTCTTTGTAGTTTTTGTTAAGAATACTACTATGAGGTCTTTCTGTTCCTGCTAATCGGAGTATATAATATTGTTCTTGGGTAAGAATTTGGGACCATTCTTGGTCTGTTTTTTCAATAGGAAAAATTTCCTTCGGTTTTTCTTGGGCTTTACTGCCACAACTAATAAGAAGTATAGCAACTATACTATATAGAAATGATTTTTTCATGAGTGCTTTTTTAACAAATTTACAAATCGTTCAATTATTGGTCGTTAAATGAGTCATAAATAACAGAAAGCTCTGTTGCAAAGTTATAAATATGCCGTATACCGATATTTTAGGTCTATTAGTCGTGAATTAAGGGTAAGAGGCTAATCTTTCTTCGAATGTTTTTATTATTTTTAATTTTATAAAAAATGCAAGTGCCATGAAATTCAAAAATACATTTATAATAGTGCTTACCGTGATATTAGTTTGCGCGTGTAAGACCAGTCCTTTTACTGGAAAGAAAACCTTAAACTTTATTAGTAATGATAGCCTGTTTCCGACGGCTTTTGCTCAATACGATCAATTCTTAACTGAAAATAATGTGCTCACAGGTACAGCAGATGCTAATATGGTAAGAAATGTAGGAGAAAAGATTGCTGTCGCTGCAGATCGTTATTTAACAGCTTTAGGTCATCCCGGATACTTAACAGATTATAGATGGGAATACAATCTAGTGCAGGATGATGCTGTAAATGCTTGGGCTATGCCTGGAGGGAAAATTGTTGTGTATACGGGAATATTGCCTATTACCCAGTCTGAAACGGGTCTAGCTATGGTGATGGGTCACGAACTTGCTCATGCACTTGCAGATCACGGAGCGCAGCGTTTGAGTGCAGCTCAGGCCCAAGGGACTATAGGACAAGCTGTAGCAGTAGGGACTGTAGTTGGAGGAGCTTCTGCTGAACAAAGCCAGCAAATCATGCAATATTATGGGATAGGATCTACGCTGGCAGGAACATTACCTTTTAGTAGAAAACACGAGACGGAGGCGGATGAAATAGGAATTATATTAGCTGCAATTGCGGGATACGATCCTTATGAAGCGTCAAAATTGTGGGAACGTATGAAGGCAGCCAGTGGAGGAGAAGCTCCGCCAGAAATTATGAGTACACATCCCTCTAATGATACTAGGATTGCAAACCTAAAAGCAAAAGCACCAAATGCAGTTGCGGAAGCGGCCAAGTTTGGAGTAACAACATTCAAAAAAGGATAACACTTAAATTTTTTATTGAATTAAAGCTGCACAGTCGTGCAGCTTTTTTATTTTAGTATCATGAAGAATTCATTACAAAAAGGTGACAAGAAGCTGTTAAACGCTTGGGCGTTTTACGATTGGGCAAATTCTGTTTATAGTTTAGTTATTGCATCAGCAGTATTTCCTTTGTTTTACGGAGCATTATTCACTATTAAGGGAACAGAGACACAAGAATTATTGGGGAGAGAATGGGAGAGTTCTTCTATTATTTTTGGAACAACAGCCCTAGCTTTTGTCGTAGTTGTTTTTATATCACCACTTCTTTCTGGAGTTGCTGATTTTCTTGGGAATAAGAAATTCTTTCTTAAGTTCTTTTGTTATCTGGGTGCATTAAGCACAATAGGCTTGTCCTTGTTTTCTTTAGAAGTAATTTATCTAGGATTGTTATTTTACTTTTTAGCATTAATTGGTTTCTGGGGAAGTCTGGTTTTTTATAATTCATATTTACCTGATATTGCCCAACCTCAAGATCACGATGCTATTAGCGCAAAAGGTTATATGTTGGGGTATGTAGGGAGTGTAATTCTGCTGCTTCTTTGTTTAGGTCTTATTTTAGGCTACAAATTTTTTGGATTTGAAAATGAAGTAACCGCTATGCGCATATCTTTTGCACTTACAGGATTATGGTGGATTGGATTTAGTCAGTATACGTATAAGCATCTTCCTAACGGAGAGAAACATGGTAACAAGCTTCCTTCGGGTATTATTAAAGCAGGATTTAATGAATTGAAGGGAATATGGAAAGCAATGAAAAGTCAACCGCGACTCAAGAGCTATCTTATAGCCTTTTTTGTATATAGTATGGGTGTTCAAACGGTAATGCTTGCAGCTGCTTATTTTGGAGAACAAGAGCTAGATTGGGGAAGCGTAGATAAAACCTTAGGTCTAATAATTAGTATACTGTTAATACAACTTATTGCAGTTTTAGGTGCTTGGTTAACCTCAAGATTATCTACCAGAATAGGTAATATAAAAGCACTTATATTCCTCAATCTTATATGGATTGCTATCTGCGCTTATGCTTATTTTGTGTACACTCCTGTTCAATTTTTCATCACAGCAGGATTTGTAGGATTGGTTATGGGAGGTATCCAATCTTTATCTAGATCGACCTATTCTAAATTTTTACCAGAGACAGAGGATACTACTTCCTATTTTAGCTTTTATGATGTTTCAGAAAAGATAGGGATTGTCATAGGAATGGTGATGTTTTTAACCATGCAAGAAGTGACTAAAAGTATGCGCTATTCTATTATATTTTTAATTATATTCTTTGGTTTTGGAGTCCTTTTATTGATGCGAGTGCCTAAGAATAGGGAAGGGAAGTAGTACGCTTTAGCAAAAGCATATTTTTTAATATTCTAGGACAAAAATATTTTACTTAATTTTGCGTTTTTATTTGTATTAAACAAACTACCCATGAAAAAAATAACCTACTATATTATATTAGTTTTTGTTGGCTTAATGGCTTTGAATTCTTGTGAAGATGAGCAATTAGAAGGAGAGTTTTTCTCTACTCCAGACGGGAGTGATCCAGAAGAATTTTGTGAAGATATTGCCTTTAATATTGCCTCTGCTCAAGCAGCACTTATTAATGCTCCTGCGGGTCAAGAAATGGCATTATGTGATGCCTTACAAGCTACGATTATAAATGCTATTGTTGTGTGCGGTGATGATACAGGTCTTTTCCAAGCCTTATTAGATGATTTAGGAGATGATTGTATGGTTGATCCTGGTGATGGTGGAGATGATGATGGAGATGCACCAGGTTCATTAGTAGGGCAAACATATATACTCACAGCCTTTGAAGTAGAAACTGCCGTAGATTTAGATGGTGACGGAGATGCTTCTAATGATCTAATAATAGAAACAGGATGTTATCAGAATGAAACTTTATTTTTTGATTCCGAGACAGAATTGACAGCAACTTCTAATTCATTTTTGAACTTGTCTGTTGTTATTGATGGTGATGTTGTAACACAGATGGTGGAGTGTATAATAGAACAAGAGATTACAAACTCCAATTATGTTTTAAATGGTAATACAATTACTATAGATGGAATAAATGGAGTAGTTTCCAGCACGCAAATTGTATTTACTGTACCCGATGGATTCTTTGGAGAAATTGTTTCTGATGATGGAATGGGAAGTGTTGAAATCTTAGAGGATATAACTTTTACATATACCTTACAATAAGATATATTAAATGATAGCATAAAAAAGCCTCGCACAGCGAGGCTTTTTTATGCTATGTACCTGAGTCTAGTGAACAGATATATCTCCAGATCCAGCAACCTTAGTATCCTGTTTGTCTGGATTGCCGTAAGAATCGATATCTCCAGAACCACTTACGCGGGCTTTAAGACTCCTTGTAGAATGCACAGATATATCTCCGGAACCTGCCACACGTACATATGCGTTTTCTGCATTAATATTTCTGGCATTTATATCTCCAGATCCAGCTAAGCTAGCCTCTATGTTTTCTGCTTTTCCCGTAAGGGTTAAATCTCCAGAACCCGAAACGTTTGCTTCAATATTTCTTGCTTCTATTTCAAGTTTTACGTCTCCAGAACCTGCTAATGATGTAATAAATGACTCTGATGCAATGATATCTTCATTCCACACATCACCAGAACCAGATAGGGAAACACCGCTTATATTTTTAAAAGGGACAGTGATACGTATCATTTTGTTAGTACTAGGTCGTAAGGTTTTTCCTTTTTGCACCTTAATTTTTAAGGCTCCATCTTTAACTTCGGTTACTATATATTCTAATAAATTATCTTCTCCTTCTAATGTTAGGGAGCCTTCGCTACCAGCAACAAGGCGCACATCAAAGAAGCCTGCTACTTTTACTTGGTCATAGTCTCCTACAGACCTTGTAATTGTTGTCATACTACCACTTCCTTTAATTCCTTTTCCCCACCACTGGGCTTGCATAGGAACAATGGTAAATAGGAATAAACTAATTGCGATTACTTTTTTCATAATGATTGAATTTTAATTGATGATTAATTAAGGCGAGTAAAAGTTACTCCGCCGTATTCTGAGTTTATATTGATTGTGTTGGGTGAAGAACTATTACCATAATAGCCTTCATAATATTTATCTGATGATTGAATGCGCTTTTTTATCATTTCAAAATCCTCAACGCCATTGAGTCCAGCATATTCTAAAGAGATATTAAAATTAAAATGATATTGAACATCATATCCGATTTTTATCCCGGTATAATCACTTTGTATATTGACATCTCTGGCAGTGCTGCTCAATTCGTTAATACGTATGGAACCATAATCTGCGTTTATGTTAATCGTTCCATTTACAACACCTAGCTTGGTAGAGAGATAATCTCCTTCTCCAGTAACATCTTGAGATGTACCTGTGTATAAAGAGCCGTAATCACAGTTATAATTGAGATTGGCAATATCTCCAAATTCTGACTTAGAATAATCTGCATTGAGTTCAATATCTCCACCATTTTCCAAGGTAAAACCCGAATAATCTGCAACAATACGTCCGCCTTTCATATAACTTATGTTCGAGTTTTTTGTATAATCAAAATTGAGCAGATTGTTATCTCCTAGCAACTCTCCAATAATCAGTTTGCCGTAATCACAACTTATTTTTGCATTTCCTTCTATTTTGTTTAAGGCAATACTTCCATAATCATTACTTAAATCTATGTCATTAGAAACAGGAACTTTTATCTCATAATTGATTTCCATATTTACATTACTACTTCTCCAGCTGCTCCACCAAGACCTGCTGCCATTTTTGTTAAATGTTGTTTCTGCACTTACAAATGATGAATTTCCGGTGAAGTTTACATTAATCTCATCCAACTTATCTTGAACTTTATCTTCATCATTTCCATTGGTCTTAATCGTAACTTCGATAACCACAGTATTTTGATCCCACGAGACTACATTTACATTGCCATAACTATTGTCAATTTTTACACGCGCATCAGGACTAACAGGGTATTCTTTTTTTATTTTTTTCTCCTTAGTGTATTTTCCTTTAAGTCCGTTGTCGTTTGCAAAAACTAATCCAGGTACCGCTAGTAAGAGGAAAAAGAAAAGTTGTATTTGAGTTTTCATAATATAATTTTTTTGTATCCTAAATATCCTGAGGACGCAGGTTGTGTAAATTTTTTATTGCATCTATATGCTCGAGTACTTCTTCTAATAAATTAATACGATTCTGGAAATTATCGATCATAGCATAGACCACCCGTTTATCTTGACCACTTTCCTTTAAATCTTCTTTTAATCCTAGGTATTGTGTTTCTAGGTGTTCCATTTGCTCTAGCGCATTATTCACCATGACTTGAGTCTCCGGAGTGACTTCTTTCTGGATAACAAATAATTCTCTTGCTATTGCTTGTTTAAAGAATGCTTGTGTCTGTTCCATTTCTGGAGATACATCTGCCAGATCAATACTCGTATCACTAGCCTTGGATGTTAAAATCACTCCAAAAAGTAAGAGTAAACTAGCCGCAATAAAAAGGGGTTTAACCCAGTTAATTTTGCGTACAACAGGGTCTTGCAGTTTTGCCTTATCATTAGGTATACTCTGCAATTTTTCTAGAAATTTTGCCTGATGATTTTGACTAGGCTGTTCAGTATCAAACTGCTGCTCTAGTCTATTAAATAATTGTTCTATATCGTCCTTCTTCATTGTCTTGTATTATGTTGCGTAGACTATCTTTTGCTCGAGACACCATCGTCCTGCAGTTAGCATAGCTTACATTCATTATTTCGCTCATTTCTTCATAATCATATCCTTCTATAAGGTGTAAGGATAAAGATTGTTTATAATTGTCTTTAAGTTTATCCATTGCGTGCATTACATCTCGCACGTGTAAACTGTAATAGTCTATTTCTGCTACTCCTTGATTATAATCTTCTATTTTGTACAGATGATCTTCAATAGGGGTTTGCTCTATACGCTTATTTTTCTGGTAGCTATTCAAGCTTTTGTTGACTACAATTCTTTTTAACCAACTTCCAAAAGTTGCATCACCCTTAAAACTATCAAGTTTAGTAAATGCATTTAAAAACGATTCTTGCATTACATCTTGTGCTTCGGCCTCATCCTTTACGATACGCAGGGATGTATTATACATCGCTTTATAATAGCGATTGTATACTTCCAATTGTGCAGTCTGATTACCTTGTTTGCACATTAGGAGAAGCTCCTTAATATCTCGATTGGTTAATGTCACTTTTGGTTAATTGTTATTATAAAGATGCAGCTTTTTACAGATTGTTACACTGGATACAAAAATATTTCCAAAATTAATTTGGTGTGTTCCGCTTTCGCGAAAGCGTACTTAACCTAATCATCATCATGGCATATTAATTGACTTTATACCGTTGTAACAAAACGCATATCTAAGGTTGAATAAGAGTTTGCGACCTAAAGACAATAATTTATACTAAAACGCGCGCCTGAATTCTGAATCCAAAAGTGACAGAGTGGCGCATATATAATATGGCTAAACCTAAATATACAACACTTGACAGATTGTCATTGCAGGAATTAAGTGGAGATGCAGAGCTTATTCCATTAATGACGCCAGAAGATGAAGAGGCGATTAATAAAGAGGAATTACCTGAGAGTCTTCCCATACTTCCTTTGCGTAATATGGTACTTTTTCCTGGAGTAGTAATACCTATTTCGGCAGGTAGAGATACTTCTATACGATTGCTAGACGAAGCTAACAAAGGCGGAAAAGTAATAGGGGTAGTAGCTCAAAAAGATGAAGCTATTGAGAACCCTACAGCAGATGATATTAATAAAGTGGGTGTTGTAGCTCGTATACTGCGCGTCCTTAAAATGCCTGACGGTAATGTTACTGTAATCATACAAGGAAAAAAACGCTTTGCTATTAATGAGGTGATAGAAGAGTCGCCTTATATGAAAGCGACTATTCTAGAATATCCTGAGACTCGTCCAGGAAAAGATGACAAAGAGTTTAAAGCGGTAATAGATTCTATAAGAGAACTGTCATTGCAGATAATACAGGATTCTCCTAATATCCCAACAGAGGCCTCTTTTGCGATTAAAAATATAGAGAGTAACTCCTTTTTAATCAATTTTGTGAGTTCTAATATGAATCTTTCTGTTGCAGATAAGCAAGGCTTATTAGAAGTCAACGATTTACATAAAAGAGCATTAGAGACTCTCAAATATATGGATGTAGAGCGTCAAAAATTGGAGCTCAAGAATGATATTCAAAGCAAGGTACAAAATGATATGAGCCAGCAACAGCGTGAGTATTTCTTGCACCAGCAAATGAAGACTATCCAAGAAGAGCTAGGAGGAGCATCATCAGAAGATGACTTAGAAGAAATGCGCCAGCGGGCAAAGGACAAAAAATGGGATGAGAATGTAGGTAAGCACTTTAAGAAAGAACTTGCCAAAATGCAGCGTATGAATCCCCAAGTTGCAGAGTATAGTATACAACGTAACTATCTGGACCTGTTTCTGGAATTACCTTGGAATGAATTTAGTAAAGATAAATTCGATTTAAAGAGGGCTAAGAAAATATTAGACCGTGACCATTATGGCCTTGAAGATGTAAAGCGTCGTATTATAGAATATCTGGCAGTTTTAAAACTGCGTAATGATATGAAGTCACCAATATTATGTTTGTATGGACCTCCAGGAGTGGGTAAAACTTCTTTAGGAAAATCTATAGCAGAAGCATTAGGAAGGGAATATGTGCGTATGAGTCTAGGTGGCTTGAGAGATGAGGCAGAGATACGTGGTCATAGAAAGACCTATATAGGAGCAATGCCAGGGCGTATTATACAGAGTCTTAAAAAAGCAGGAACAAGTAATCCCGTTTTTGTACTTGATGAGATAGATAAGCTGGGAGCAGGGCATCAAGGAGATCCATCATCTGCTTTATTAGAAGTATTAGATCCAGAACAGAATAGTGAGTTTTATGACAACTTCTTAGAAATGGGATTTGACCTTTCTAAAGTTATGTTTATTGCAACTTCAAATAGTTTAAATACCATACAGCCTGCATTAAGAGACCGCATGGAGATTATTAATGTTACGGGCTACACTATTGAGGAGAAGGTAGAGATAGGCAAACGCCATTTATTACCAAAGCAATTGGAAGAGCACGGTATGAATGATAAGCAGCTTAAAATTGCCAAACCTCAATTAGAAAAAATTGTAGAAGGCTATACCCGTGAATCTGGTGTGCGTGGTTTAGAGAAACAAATTGCAAAGATGGTTCGATATGGAGCCAAAAACTTGGCGATGGAAGAAGATTACAACGTCAAGGTTTCTAATGAAGATGTGATTGAAGTCCTAGGCGCCCCCCGTTTAGAGAGAGGTAAATATGAGAACAATGATGTGGCAGGTGTAGTTACAGGATTAGCTTGGACGAGAGTAGGAGGAGATATTCTTTTTATTGAGTCTGCCTTATCTAAAGGGAAAGGCAATCTATCAATTACTGGAAACCTAGGAAAAGTAATGAAAGAGAGCGCTACTATAGCTATGGAGTACATCAAGGCTAATGTTGATCTGCTAGGACTTAAAACCGAAACATTAGATGGTTACAATGTGCATATACACGTGCCTGAAGGCGCAACCCCAAAAGATGGACCCAGTGCAGGAATAACAATGCTTACTTCCTTAGTCTCATTATTTACACAGCGCAAAGTGAAAAAGAGTATTGCGATGACGGGTGAAATTACATTACGAGGAAAAGTACTACCAGTAGGAGGAATAAAAGAAAAGATTCTTGCTGCTAAGCGTGCAAAGATTAAAGAAATTGTGATGTGTACTCAAAACAAAAGGGATATTGATGAAATAGACCAAAACTATCTTAAAGGCCTCACTTTCCATTACGTAGATGATATGAGCGAAGTACTGGATATAGCATTAACCAAACAGAAGGTTAAGAATGCAAAGAAATTGTAAAAAATATTTTTAAAAGGCGAGGTT
>JALZVV010000162.1 GCA_023299935.1 Dokdonia sp. | reverse complement strand
AAAAATGTAATTATGGCACGCTTATAGAGTCTATTATAGTAAATCAAAAAACAATCAATATGAAAACTTCAAATAATAACAGAAAAGTAACCTTTGATAAAATGCTTGCTCTTTTAAATAGGGGAGTTGATACATACATAGAAGAATTTGGGCGTAAGTCATTTAAGAATCCTTCTTTTGTTTTTGTAGATAGAAAACAAGCAGCTTAGAAACTTCATTCAAGATACTCTCTTGAATCCTATATATGTAAACCTCGCACAAGCGAGGTTTTTTTTGTGCTCGATTTTGAATCGAAAGTATTTTTTATAGCTACTAATAGGATGAATAAAAAACAAAAGGTCCAATCCTAAGATTGAACCTTTCAGTACCGAAAATGGGAATCGAACCCACACTCCAAAGGAACGCGAGTTTGAGTCGCGCGCGTCTACCAATTCCGCCATTTCGGCTAGTTAATCAGAGTACCTCTGATTTTCCGGAGTTGTTCTTTTCCAACTCCAGATTTCCAATATTTTTCTCTTTTACGAGCTCAGTCCTATCGGGAAGACTTTCTTTATATATAAGTTGGTAAGGAATATACGGTTTAGTCGTTTGTTCCCTACCTCCATTATGTCTTTGAATTCTGTTTTCTAAATCTTGCGTCATTCCTACATAAATGTAGTTATGAGCTAAACTTGAAATTGCATAAACCCAAATCATTTGTTCAATATTTCAATGCTACGAGTTTGAGTCGCAGCGCGCCTGCCTGTCGGCAGACAGGTCTACCAATTCCGCCCTACCTAACTCGGTAGGCAGGCAATTTCGGCTTAAGCAGGGAACAAAATTAAAGAATAATTCTTGTCAAACCATATAAAAGCTTGATTTTTGTTCTTCTAGACACAAAAAATATCCCTATTTTTGCACCTCCTTTTTGGGAAACACACGATAATCAATAGTATAACTGTCATTTCTATGACCGCAACCGTACCACAGCCTAAAATATTTGCTTGTCAAAAGAGCAAAATACTTGCAGAAGAAATCGCAAAAGCTTTCGGGCAGCCATTGGGTAATGTTATTACATCTACCTATAGCGATGGTGAGTTT
Source organism: Dokdonia sp. (assembly GCA_023299935.1). GTDB lineage: Bacteria > Bacteroidota > Bacteroidia > Flavobacteriales > Flavobacteriaceae > Dokdonia. The sequence continues at coordinate 2,859 of JALZVV010000162.1, read as the reverse complement.
CAACCTTCTTTTGAGGAGTCTGTGCGCGGTTCTAGGGTGTTTATTATTGGGAGTACAATGCCTAATAGTGATAACCTTATGGAAATGTTGCTTATGCTAGATGCCGCTAAGCGAGCATCTGCAAGACACATAACTGCGGTAATCCCTTATTTTGGATGGGCGCGTCAGGATAGAAAAGATAAGCCGCGTGTGCCTATCGCTGCAAAACTAAAAGCAAATCTTTTAGAAACAGCAGGAGCGACGCGTATCATTACTATGGATTTGCATGCAGATCAAATACAAGGATTTTTTGAAAAACCAGTAGATCATTTATTTGCATCCACTATTTTCTTACCGTACTTACAATCTTTAGGATTAGAAAATCTTACGATAGCTTCTCCTGATATGGGAGGTAGTAAACGAGCTTATGCATACAGTAAGGCGATGGAGAGTGATGTGGTGATTTGCTACAAGCAACGTGCAAAAGCAAATGTGATTTCTCATATGGAGCTTATAGGAAATGTAGAAGGACAGCACGTTGTGCTTGTAGATGATATGGTTGATACTGCGGGAACACTTACTAAAGCGGCAGATCTGATGATGGAGAAAGGAGCCTTAAGTGTGAGAGCAATTTGTACGCACGCTATCTTAAGTGGTAATGCCTACGAAAAATTAGAAAATAGTCAGTTAAAGGAATTAATCGTGACCGATTCGATTCCTAGAGAGCACAAAAGTGACAAGGTAAAAGTCTTGAGCTGTGCGCCTCTATTTGCAGACGTTATGCACCGTGTAAACAGTAACACGAGTATTGCGTCTAAGTTTATTATGTAATTAATTAATACTTAATATATTTAAAATGAAGTCAATTTCGATCAAAGGATCTAAAAGAGAAAGCGTAGGCAAGAAAGCTACTAAGGCCTTACGTAATGCTGGACAGGTACCTTGCGTAATCTACGGAGGGGATCAACCAATGCATTTTAGCGCAACAGAACTAGCGTTTAAAAATTTGGTTTACACTCCAGATGCGCATACGGTAGAAATTGAAGTAGACGGCGCAAAAATACGTGCCATACTTCAAGACATTCAGTTTCACCCAGTAACAGATCGTATATTACATATCGATTTTTATCAAATTTTTGATGAGAAAGAAGTAACGATGAATATACCGGTACGCTTTATTGGAAGCGCTCCTGGAGTGCGTAATGGAGGTGTACTTCGTAAGAACAACCGTAAACTACGTGTGAAAGCATTACCAGATAACCTTCCTGATTTTATAGAGGCAGATATCTCTAAGCTTAAAATAGGTAACAAATTATATGTTACTGCTTTAGAGCATGATGATTACTCGTTTATGCACCCAGATAACACAGTGGTGTGTCAAGTAAGAACATCTAGAGTTGCTGTTGAAGAAGAGGAAGAAGAAGAAGAAGGAGCAGAAGGAGCAGAAGGAGAAGCTGCCGCACCAGCAGAAGCTGCTGCAGAATAAGCAATTTGTTCTTAAATAATACAAAAGCATCTCAAGTGATTGAGATGCTTTTTTTATTTTTATGCTATATATAACAACAAAAGCGTATGCTTGCCTTTTTCAGAAACCTATTTACAACTAAAGAAAAGACATCGCCAGAAGATCCCATGAAAAAATTTCTAATCGTTGGCCTAGGCAATATTGGTCCTAAGTATGAACATACCCGACATAATATAGGATTTAAAGTAGTAGACGCTTTCGCTAAAGCCCAACAAACCTCTTTTGAAACCGAAAAACTAGGAGACATTGCCAAGACTAAAGTCAAAGGCAAAACCGTTATTTTACTTAAGCCAAACACTTATATGAATCTGAGTGGAAAAGCGATACGTTACTGGTTGCAACAAGAAAAAATTCCTGTAGAAAATTTACTCGTCATCACTGATGACCTCAATTTAGAATTCGGTACGATACGCGTAAAAATGAAAGGTTCAGATGGAGGGCATAATGGTTTAAAAGACACTCAATTACAATTAAACACTACTAAGTACAACCGCTTTAGATTTGGAATAAGCGACTCCTTTTCAAAAGGGAGACAGGTGGACTATGTGCTGGGAGAATGGACGGCAAATGAAGAAGCTGCTTTGCCAGAACGCTTAGATATGGCTTGTGAAGTCATTAGTTCATTTGTTACAGCAGGGATTAACAATACTATGAATAATTACAACGGAAAATAAACCAGTGAAAACACACCACGGAGCAGAAACATTTACCTCATCTAAAGGCACAGTGGTGACCATTGGAACTTTTGATGGCGTGCATATAGGTCATAAGAAAATTATTAGCAGACTCATACAGAGTGCACGAGCCAATCATTGGGAGTCACTAGTGCTTACCTTTTTTCCTCATCCAAGAATGGTCCTGCAAAAAGAGGCACAAATAAAACTTATAAATACAATAGATGAGCGCTCATCTTTGCTGGATAGTCAGGATTTGGACCACCTCGTGATACATCCATTTACTAAAGAGTTTTCTAGAATGACTGCCGCAGAGTTTGTCCAGGAGATATTAGTGGATCAACTGCAGGCAAAAAAAGTGATTATAGGTTACGACCATCGTTTTGGAAGAAATCGCAATGCAGACATCACAGATTTAAAAAAATTTGGAGAGCAATTTGGCTTTGAAGTAGAAGAAATCTCTAAGCAAGAATTGGAAGATGTTGCCATCAGTTCAACAAAAGTGAGAAAAGCCCTAGATGCAGGGGATATTGCTTTAGCAAACGATTATTTAGGATATCCCATTATGCTTAATGGAACTATTGTAAAAGGCAAAAAACTAGGAAGAGAGTTAGGCTATCCCACGGCAAATTTAGATATTCCAGAAGATTACAAACTCATTCCTGCTCAAGGTGTTTATGT
>JALZVV010000161.1 GCA_023299935.1 Dokdonia sp. | reverse complement strand
GTCTTTTTGCTCTCTTGCTATTTTAGTCTGGTAATCCTCATATTGTGAGACTACGAGTTTATCAAAATCTAAAATGAGTTTGTTAATATTAGAATCACCTTGAAATTTGGATATAATTTGTTGCTTGGACGTATATCTAATCGCACGTAAATTACCTGAAGTGGTTGCAAAAGTCATTGCAGAGTCTATATAGGCGATTTCTAAAGGCTTGTTGTTGAGCTTTCCATACGATTCTCCAATATTTACATAGGCTGTTGGGATATTATAATCTATGCCTTGAGTGCTATCTAATTTTCTGGCATATCGTATAGAAGTTTTATAACTATCAATAGAACCTTTATAATTTCCTTTATAGAATTGTACGACTCCGTAATTTAGAAATAGCTCATTGTTAACAGCATCTTCATAATCTTTTGATGAAGATATATAAGAATTTAATAGGTCATAGGCTTGTTCTTTTTTGCCAGAAAAAACAAGCAGCTGAGCTATTTGAGAAGCTTGGATTACTTCATTGTTTAGGTCGTTTCTGGCTCTGGCAGTTGTGTATGCTTTTTTACTAAAATCAATACTATTATTAATATCTCTAATATTGTAATAAATCCTTCCTAAGGCATTGTATGCATAATAGAGTGCCTCATTATTTTCTTCTTTTTGCGCGCGCGTGACTAGACTATTTGCCGTACTAATAGCGTTTGAGGCATCTCCTTTTTCTAGATCCATCTCCCAAGTATTTCTGTAATAGACTATAGTTAAAGGATGAATGAGGTACTCTTTATCCCTATTTATAACTCTATGAAAATAAAGCGATGCACTGTCCAACTGCTCTGCCTTTTTAAAGACAATAGCTTTTTTAAATAATGCATATATTTTTAAAGAGTCTGGGGTCTTAGGATATTTTTGAAGAATACTGTCTATAATCCCAATAGCAGCAAGGGCTGGCTTTCCTTCTAAGTCTTTGGTCCTTTCTAGCACCTCGTTTATTCTGGAAGATGTAAGATCGTTTTTTTGTGGGTCTGTATCCACTGTGCATGATATAATACAGAGTACTTGAAGGAACAAAAGGAGGGAGATCGTACTTTTTGCCATATCTCAAACATACTGAAAAATCTATGGTCGAGGGGTAAAACATTATAAATAATTACCGTTGATCTTGCAAGAAAGTAAAAGGGAGGTATAAACCTCCCTTTTTAATTTAATTATAAACCACTAACATCATCAATAATAATTCCGCAATCATTTGGATACTAGCATTGCTGTTTTGCCCAATTTAGACCAGATTGCTTACAAACTGAAGAATGTGGATAATAACAATTAAATTTATCTCCATTAATAGCTCTTTGTTATGATTTATTTAGGGCTTCCCCTAAGTTTTTTTAAATTTCTCATAATAAAAAGTATTGAGAAATAGACTATTCCTTGATCGTTTAGAAATACTCAAGAAGTTTGTCTTTACTATGCTTTTTCAATAAAATTTACAGGCATTAATAGTTTTACCCTCCCATAGTTGTAAAAAAGCATTTACGTCTTTTAGTAAATTTATTAACCATTAATAATAATGTCCGGTCCTTGGCATTGAGTTTGCGCACATCTTGCTCCAAAACTAATGCATTGTCCCGCACTGTTTAAACAATTGGCTTTACCTCCATTAATAGCTCTTTGTTGTGCTTTATTAAGGGCTTCCCCTAAGTTTTTTAAATTTTTCATAATAAAAATATTTATAAATTAATTATCCTTGATCATTTAGGGATACTCAAGGCTTGTATCCATTCCTCGCGAGAATATTTTTTAATTATTGAATATATTTTTAAGTTGATAAAAGAAACGCTCTATGAGTCGGAGGTCTTCTGTAATGATTTCTGCGCTGGCTAGCATTTCCTGTCTAAAGGGAATTTCCTTTTTATAAGAAGTGATTAGTGTTTCTGGCAGCGTGACATCTACAAGATAGAACCCCTCTTGATCTGTAATGGCAGATATCCTGGAGATGGTTCCTTCTAGCATGCCATATTCATTATCTGGATAATCTTGTAACCGTAATTGTACTTTTTGTCCTGTTTTTACTTTTCCAGAGTTTTGTGCTGGTGTTTTAAGTTTTGCGATGTAACTGCTATTGTTCGTAGGAATAACTGTAAAAATGAGGTCTCCTTGGGTTACGATCTGGTTTTGATTCCAGAAATTGAGAATGGTGACTCTTCCTTGGATATCAGATTTCAAAACATATTTTCTTTCCCAGTTTCTAATCGCATTTCTTAACTGGCTAAACGAGTGAAATACTTTTTTAAGCAATTCTGTATTTTCCTTGGTAGTATTGATTTCTGTCCCTCTAGCGGTTTTATTTGCATTACTTATAGCTTCAAGTGTTTGCGATATAGCGGAGTCATTACTAGCATAGGTGTTTTGAGCTCGTAAGTATGCAGCTTGTGATGTTTCAAAATCATGTAGGGATATAACTCCTTTGGAGTACATATTTTTATCTCTATCAAACTCTTTTGTTTTTAAATCTAGTTCTGCTTGATGCAGGGATTTTTGTGTTTTTAAGTTTCTAAGTCTAAAGCGTAATTGTGATAATGAGCTACTATTTGCAATTGCTTCATTACTATAAGGCTTTAGTTGTTTGTTGAGTATAAATCTTTGGTAGTCATTTTCAAAGGATGCATAATAGATATCTATGTCTCCTAAAAAAAGAATAGGGATATCATCTATAGGAAAATTAAAATCTTGCTTTCTAAGTGTGATCGTATCCACAATAGATTGTAGGAAGAGAACGTCTTCAAAATTTGCAGTGTTTTCTATTACTGCAAGAGGGCTTCCGATACCCACAGGGTCATTATCTCTAATAAGCAAAGTGTCTATTTTTCCGGATGTATAGGCATTGATTTTTTGAGGTGGTTGTAGCGTTGTGATCACCGCTTCTGACGGTATGACATCGGGATAATGTACAAACCAAGAAATAGCCAATAACCCTAATATTAATACAAGAATTAAGGCATTCCCCCAGCGTATCATCCAGTGGGGAACAGCTGTAAGTATTTCTTGTACTTCTTCGCTGCGTATTTCTATGTTTTGTGTTGTATTTGGCATTTTTTGAATGAATAACTAATGTTATTTGTAGAAGGACTTCTCCTAGGGATTTTTTATAGAATTAGATTCAAACCAAGCCTAATTTTAGGCTTGGTTTGAATCTATTATGGATTAACCATTAAAACATAATCCTGGTCCTGAGGGATCATTAGTGATACAGAACCCTCTATAACAACGGCATCCTTCTGGGCAACATGGTCTACAGCCAAGTCTACTGTTAGGAGTATCACCTCCATTAATAGCTTGTTGCTCACTTTTATTTAGGGCTTCCCCTAAGTTTTTTAAATTTTTCATAATAAAAATATTTATAAATTAATTATCCTTGATCATTTAAGGATACTCAAGGCTTGTATCCATTCCTCGCGAGAATATTTTATGAACCTAACTCTAGTTGATTTTTGACTAGATGGTAATAGTTTCCCTTTCTGGAAATAAGCTCTTGGTGATTTCCTATTTCTACGATTTTGCCTTGTTCTAGTACAATGATTTGGTGGGCATTTTTTACGGTACTTAATCTATGGGCAATGACAATAGCCGTTTTATCTTTAAAGAATTGGTTTAGGTTTTCCATAATTACCTTTTCATTATTGGCATCTAGGGCAGAAGTGGCTTCATCAAAGAAGAGTAGTTTTGGGTCTTTATAAACAGCTCTAGCAATAAGTAGGCGTTGTTTTTGGCCCGTGCTCAAACTAGAACCTTCGGCACCTATTTTTGTATTCACACCTAGAGGTAAGGTGTTTATATAGTCCTGAATATTTGCAACCGTTATGGCGTGATTTAATTTTTCTGTATCAATAAAATCTTCACCTACCGCGATGTTGCTGGCGATGGTATCATTAAAAATGTATCCTTCTTGCATGACCACACCACAGTGTTCTCTCCAGGCTTTTTGAGAAATATTATTTAGGTTGAAATTGCCAACCTTGATTTCCCCACTGTCTATCTTATAAAACCGCAATAGTAGTTTCATTAGGGTCGTTTTTCCGCTTCCGCTTGTTCCTACAATGGCTGTGGTTTTATTGGCAGGAATAGAGACTGATAATTTTTTTATTACCGGTTCTAATCCTCCTACGTATCTAAAAGAGATATTATTAAGATGTAGCCCTTCATCTTTTGGTATATCTACCATCTTCTCATCTCCTTGTTTTTCTTCTTCTTCTTTGTTATGTATTTCGCCCAAGCGGTCTAAAGATATTTTTGCATCTTGTAGATCTCTCATAAAATTGATAAGCTGGGTAATAGGCCCATTGAGCTGTCCTACGATATAAGTGATGGCAAGCATCATCCCTAATGTGATGTCACCATCTATAACTAGCTTTGCAGATAAGATGGTGATGAACATGTTTTTAAGTTCATTAATAAGATTAGAACCTACACTTTGCGTTTGCTCAAGCCTAAGATTTTTGGTTGCTATTTTAAAGAGTCTTGCTTGCAGGAACTCCCAGTTCCATCGCATACGGCGCTCTGCGTTGTGGAGCTTTATTTCTTGCATTCCGTTAATGAGCTCTATGACTTTACTTTGTTCTTGGCTTACTTGAGAAAATCGTTTGTAATCCAATTCCTTTCTTTTCTTAAAGAAGAAAAGAACCCAACTAAAATAAAGCACGCTACCAAGAACGAATACTCCAAATATTTGTAGGCTATAATACCCAAGTACGATACTAAAAACAATGAGATTAAAAAACGAGAAGAGTACGTTGAGGGAAGAGGTTGTGAGTATCTGTTCAATGCGTTTATGATCATTGATTCGTTGTAATAAATCCCCTGTCATTCGCACGTCAAAGTAAGAGATAGGGAGTTTCATTAGTTTTATAAAGAAATCCGAAACTAGAGATATGTTTATTCTGGTGCTTAGATGCAATAGGATCCAACTACGTATAATTTCTAAAGAAGCCTTACCTACATATAAGAAGAGTTGGGCAAATAAGATGAGATATATAAAATTAAGGTCTTTGTTATTTATCCCCACATCTACAATACTCTGTGTAAGAAAAGGTAGGGTGAGTTGTAGTAAACTACCTGCGAGTAGTCCAATGATGAGTTGGACAATAAAGCGTTTATACTTTAGAATATACTTAGAAATAAATCCAAAACCGAATTCCTCCTGGTCATCTTCATCATAGGTTTCTGAGTAGAAGTGAGGGGTAGGCTCTAGTATGAGAGCTACTCCTTCTTCTGTAGTTTCATTAGCATTGTTGCCTATCCAATGTTTGATACACTCTTCTTTTGAGAGTATAATGCGACCATGTGCAGGATCTGCAATGTAAACAGTTTGTTTTTTGATTTTGTAGAGAACTACATAGTGCTCATTATCCCAGTGGAGAATGCAAGGTAGTGGAGCTTCTTCTAGCTTAGAGAAAGCCATTTTGACTCCTAGCGTACGAAAACCAATAGACTCTGCCGCTTCACTAATGCCTAGTAAACTACTTCCTTCGCGCGTAGTTTCGCTAAGATCACGTAACTGCTGTGTATTAATGATTTTACCATAATGTTTGGCAATCATCTTTAGACAGGTAGGACCGCAATCCTTTGCTTCTGTTTGTTTATATGTTGAAAATTTTTTAGGCAACCTGATTTATTATAAAGGGGATTAATATGCTTACTTTAAAACCGCAAGTGTTTACACACCTGCGGTTTGTACACTGTATGATTCTGTTATCTACAGTTTCTGCCATCTGGCTCTGCCTGCACACAATTGTAAGGATCACTACCACAACAATAACCTACTGGACAATGTTGATATTGGCAACGGCATTTTTTTGTTAGACAAGGACCGCTTCCAGTAATACTTGACAGTTCCTTCTTGTTAAGAGTTTGTCCTAAATTTTTTAAATTTTTCATAATTCGAATATTTATTGATTATTCTAGTTGTAATCATTTAGAGACATTTACAACTTATGTCTATCCTTGCGAGAGAAATATCTTATGAGGCTATTTTTGATGCCTTGATTGGGCCTAGCCTATTCATTGTTTGTTGCTCAGTAAGTTCTTCTAAGAACAATAGAATGTCCTTACGATCATATTCTTGAGGTAATGGTCTATCATTGACATAAAAAGCAGGAGTAAAGTTGATTTTGTTTTCCTTGCTCCAAGCAAGTTGTTTTGCCATTACCTTATCATACGATGGGTTGTAGTGTATATTGGTTTTTAAAACCCAATCGTTTAGGTCAGTACCATCGGTGTAGAGTATATCCAGTACATCTAAGGAAGCCTTTGCTCCTTGTGTATGGTAGATGTGTAAGACTTCAGAAATCATTTTATATAAAACGTTTTCCGGTTGTTCTGGATCTGCCATAAAACGTATCTGAAGTTTAATATCATTTTTAGCTTTTTGTAGAATGTCTATAATATCCTTGTGTGCGGCCTTACAATAAAAACAAAATGGGCTTGTAACTAGGGTAATAGTGATAGGCGCGTGTATGTTGCCAAATACTAATTCATTTGCAATAGATGGATTAGTATCAAGTTTTTCTTCTTGATTATAGAGCGTATTAAATATTGAAAACTTACGTTTAAATGATTGATGCTTCACTGCAAGGGTTTTAAACTCTTTTTGATTTTTTATGAGTGATTTTAAGTAGAACCAAGCGCTTACAGCAATAGCAAAACTTAAAGCAATCACAAGTAGTGATTGAAGCGATACTATATTTGCGAAATCAGTTGAGTTTACAAGAAAAACCGCAGTCGCCTGTAGTATTAAAACAGCAACAATCCCCAAACATAAAGGGCACCATTTTTTGATGCTAAAAGCTTGATAATATATGGAGTATGCAGCTGCAGTAAGTCCTCCAAGGCTTAGCATACCAATGATAGCATCAATGTGAATGTTAGAAGCTATACTAATAAGAACACTTATTAAATATCCAAGAAACGTGACCAAACTAAGATCGCTTAATTTGATTTTTCCAAATAGCGACGAACCTTTTCCATTGAGTACAGCCTCGCAACTTGTTGTTTTGGATAGATTACAAAAACTATTTTCAATTTGTGTTTGTAGGCCTAAATCGTGTTTTACTATAAGTATTGAAACTGCAAATCCAATGATGCTTAGTAAAAAATGAGTGGCACTAAAAGATGTTGTAGTAAGTATCGCATATAAAGAGACCCCTAGCATAGCGATCATTCCAACTACAGAAATCATTGTTTTGTTCGAAAAACGATTTGTACTTGAGCTTGCGTCACCTTCTACAGCGACCACAATACCGTTCCATAGGTCAAGAAACTCGGTATTTGTAAGTGTCTTTTTACGCTCATATGCAGTGTGTAGTGTAACCGTGCCAACTCCTTTTGTTACCAGAACAACATCTTCATTGCCGTGTTCTTGGGTAACCGCCATAAAATGTTTTGGAAGTTGCTCTAGTATCGCCGCTGTTTGTGGTGTCCTTATGGCTGCATTTGAGATATTTAAATGATCAAGTACACCCGTTACCGAATGTAAACTCGGATACGAAGGGTGACTTTGCAATTGTAACTTTAGTTCATCTTGATGAACAACAATATTGTTCTTTACGACTAATTTTTTCAGGAGGGTGTACAGTTGATCTTGCATACTATAAGTGTTTTACAGTAGCTAAGATGTCTCCTAGTGTGGGGAATTACAATAGCAAACCTAAAAGCGTAGCGACTTACTTCATATTCGTTTGGATCTATATAAAAGGTGATAAGTAGTGCGCTTTCGCGAAAAGCTA
>JALZVV010000160.1 GCA_023299935.1 Dokdonia sp. | reverse complement strand
GAAGTACTTTGAATCGCGAAGGTGGATATCTCATCCACTCCATCGCAATTGTTCTTTAGTTTAATAAGTCTTCCGCCTTCGCGGAAGTACTTTGAATCGTTTAGGCGTCCTGAATCTTTGGGATCATCCTAGCAGCATACGCAATTAAAGCATCCATTCTAAATTTTTCCAGTCTGGATTCATATCCTGTACAAGATTAATTTTCCATTCTCGGTTCCATTTTTTAACCTGTTTTTCACGGGATCTTGCTTCCGAAACAGTTTTGAATGTTTCAAAATAAACAAGTTTGTCAAGATTGTATCTTGCGGTATAACTTCCTTTAAATATTTTAGTTTTATGTTCTTCGATTCTTTTTTTTAAGTTTATTGTAAACCCAGTATACAAGACCTTATTATAGGTGTTTGTGGTTATGTAAAAGTAAAATTGTTCTTCGGCCGTTGTGTTGATGTCAACCTCTTGGATGTACGAGTCTTCCGCCTTCGCGGAAGTATCTTGAATTTTTGTATTGTTCAACGCATTGATGAAAGTCTTTAATTCCCTCACATTTTTTTTTCCTGGAGCTGTTTCAAACTTACTATTAACATCTATTGCTATAATAGGTAACTCTGTTGCCAGGATTTCTTTTAATTGTTCTACTGTTTTTAATCCTATACCACCACTTAATATAAAGGGAGTTTGAGAAGGGTATTTTTGCAATACACTCCAATCAAAGGTATAACCATTACCTCCTTTTTCTTTGCCTTTAGTATCAAAAAGGAAAGCATCTACAATCCCTTCGTAAGGGGTAAGTTTACTAAAATCAAATGCGTCTTTTATGGAGAATACCTTCCAGATTTCCTCACCCCAGCCCTCTCCAGAGGAGAGGGTGCGTTTAAGTTCTTTTATATATGCGGGAGATTCGTTGCCGTGTAATTGGATGATGTCTAACTGGTATTTTTCTATTTTTGCTTTCGCGAAAGCAAGATCAGCATCTACAAATACTCCCACTTTTTTTATATGCTTAGGTAAGTTTGGAATTTCTAAACCTTCAAAATCACGCTTGCTTTTGTCATAAAATATAAAGCCCAAGTAGTCAGGCTGCAAAGCAGCAACTTCTTGAGTATTGTATTTCATTCCGCAAATTTTTAGTTCCATATTCCCTTACCCCAATCCTCTCCCAAAGGGAGAAGGAAGTGGATTTTTTTATAATTGCTCAATAAACTCTTTAGCGCTTTTGCCTGGATTGTCTGTTTTCATAAAATTCTCACCTATTAAGAACCCTTCAAAACCGTGGGGTTTTAATTCTTTTATAGCTTCTACAGACGAGATTCCGCTTTCAGAAACCTTTACAAACCCTTCAGGAATTTGCTTAATAAGTTCTTTACTGGTCTCTAGACTTACCTCAAAGGTTTTTAAGTTTCTATTGTTAATACCTAGCATATCTACAGTAGGCATAATAGATTTTAGTAATTCTTCTTCATTATGAGATTCACAAAGTACATCTAGACCTAGGCTTTTGGCTAGCGTCGAAAAACTTTCTATTTGCTTTCGCGAAAGCGTAGCCGCAATAAGTAATATGGCATCTGCTCCGTGAGATTTTGCTTCTATAATCTGATACTCGTCTACGATAAATTCTTTACGTAATAACGGAAATTTACTAGAAGCCCTTGCGAGTAATAAATCATCTAGGCTCCCTCCAAAGTATTTACCGTCGGTTAAAACAGACATACCACTAACTCCTGCTTGCTCATAACCGCTTGCTACGTCTTGAACACTCAGGCTATTATTAATTACAGATTTACTAGGTGACCTGCGTTTGTGCTCTGCAATAATGCCTGAACCATTTTTAATAGCCGTAGCTAGAGATTGTGTCTCTCTTTTAAAAAGAGCAGATTGCTCTAACTGGCTTATTGAGATGAGGCTTTTGCGTAAAGCGACTTCTGTGATTTTATCTTTTGTTATTTTTTCTAATATAGACATTCTTTTAATTTCCGCGAAGGCGGAAATCTCATCCGCTTAATCGCAATTGGTATTGGTTTAATAAGTTTCCCACCTACGTGGGAAAGTATTGAATTGCAAAGGCGAAGGGTTACATCCGCCTAGGCATTATATGTTTGTTATTTGCTCAATGCAATTAACTGCTCTAATTTTTGCTTTGCCTTACCACTCATTAAGCTATCTTTTGCTAGGTCAAACCCTTCTTGAGGTGTAAGACCTTTTACTGTAGCAATAGCCATTCCTGCATTAGCACAAACTACATTGTTTTGTGGGTTTGTTCCTTTGCCAGAAATTACGTCTAAGAAAATCTTAGCAGAAGTCTCTATGCTATCTCCACCATAAATATCCTGCTGTAAATGAGCGGTTACCCCAAAATCTTCTGGGTCTAACATCATTTCTGTTTGGTTTGTAATGGCTTTAGTAGATCCCGTTAACGAAATCTCGTCATAGCCATCTAATGCGTGTAGGATTGTAAATTGTTTATCTCCTTTTTGGTAGAGATAACCATACATTCTAGCAAGTTCTAGGTTAAAAACACCTACAAGTTGATTTTTTGGAAACGCAGGATTAACCATAGGTCCTAGCATATTAAAAAAGGTTTTTATACCTAATTCACGACGTATAGGAGCAACATTTTTCATCGCTGGGTGGAATAGCGGGGCGTGTAACACACACATCCCAACCTCGTCCATAGAGCGTTTAAGAAAATCTATATCGTTACTAAATTCTATGCCTAGATGCTCCATTACATTACTACTGCCACTTACAGAACTTACTCCATAATTACCGTGTTTAGTAACGTGTACTCCAGCTCCTGCGGTTACAAAGCTAGATAGGGTAGAGATATTAAAGGTGTCTTTACCATCTCCTCCAGTACCGCATAAATCTATAGTATTATAATCGTTAAAGTTTACAGCGAGGCAGAGGTCTAGCAGTGCGTCTCTAAAACCTTCTAGCTCCTCTACAGTAATGCTACGCATCATATAAACCGTAACAAAAGAGGCAATCTGACTAGGATTGTACTTACCTTCTGATATGTGCATAAGTACTTCTCGTGCTTCTTTTTTAGAGAGCACTTCGCGATTAATGAGTCTGTTTAATAACTGTTTCATTGTAATTCTAGCTGTATGGCGGCTTAGTTCTTTTTGCTATTGATGTGTATTACTCGGAGCTCATTCTTATCTGCAATAATGTTCTGTAGGGCTTGTGCTTTTACCTTATTCTCATCTGTAATTCCTGTGCCTACGTCTTCTTGGCTTATATAGGTGTATATGCCATTTGGAGCGGTTCCTATATAACCTTTTGCTAAGCTGGATTTTCTGATAGTTATATTTTGGTTGGCATAGCCACTTACAATTTCTTTGGCTTTGCCTTCAATCTGTGTATTTGTATATCCTTCTGGGAAAATAATGTAAGTTCCGTTTTTAAATAAAACCCATCTAGGTCGCTGGGAGCTAATCCCTAAGGCAACATTAAACTGTAAGGCGGTAAAATCTTCTTCGGTTACTGGTGGGTCCGGAGTTTCGGGCTCTTCATTTATGAGTGGTTCGGGTGGAGCCTGAATTTCTGCTTCAGTTGGGACTGTAGTAATGGGTTTTGTTGCAGGTCTGCTATTGCAGCTTACGGCTATAATTACTAGCAATACTATTGAAAGTATATATTTCATAGTGTTTAATTTATCCAGTTATTAATGATTGCTTTTCCTTGTGGTGTGAGCACACTTTCTGGGTGAAATTGTACTCCTCTTAGATCATATTCTCTATGGCGAAGTGCCATTATTTGCCCGTTTTCATCTAAGGCGGTAACTTCTAAACTGTCAGGAAAATCATCTCTAGAAACTATCCAGCTGTGATAACGACCTACTTCTATTTGTGGATTCAAGCCTTTAAATAGTAGGGTGTTGTCCTGGACAATATTTATGGTTGTTGCCACCCCGTGAAATACCTCGTCTAAGTTTGCAATACTCCCTCCAAAAACTTCTGCTATAGCCTGTTGTCCTAGGCAAACGCCTAGAATAGCTTTAGAGTGGGCATAGGTCTTAATGACTTCTTTTAGCAGACCTGCTTCATCTGGAATTCCAGGCCCTGGCGATAAGAGAATCTTATCAAAAGACGCTAAGTCATCTATATGAAACTGGTCATTGCGAAGCACAGTGACTTGGCAATCTAGCTCTTCGAGATAGTGCACTAGATTGTATACAAAACTGTCATAATTATCGATTACTACTATTTTCTTACTCATATTTATATGTCTTCGGCTAGGTCTAGGGCTTTGGTTAAAGCACCTAGTTTATTATATACTTCTTGTAATTCTTTTTCTGGTTCACTACTCGCAACGATACCCGCTCCCGCTTGATAATGTAAATTGTGGTTTTTGCTTAAAAAACTACGAATGATTATCGCGTGATTAAAGTTCCCGCTAAAATCCATAAACCCTATAGCACCGCCATAAAAGTCACGATTTACAGCTTCGTATTTTTCTAGGAGTTGCATTGCTTTATGCTTAGGGGCACCACTTAGAGTTCCTGCAGGAAAAGTATCTGCAACAACTTGTAAGGTATTACTCTCTTTTTTGAGTGTGCCAGTTACTTTACTTACGAGATGTATCACGTGAGAAAAAAACTGAACCTCTCTATAGGTATCTACGGTCACATCTTGGCCATTTCGAGATAAGTCATTTCTTGCCAAATCTACGAGCATCACGTGTTCGCTATTTTCTTTTTCATCTAGTGAGAGTTTCTTTGCAAGCAGGGCATCTTGCTCATCGTTACCGGTTCGTTTAAAGGTTCCTGCTATGGGGTGTATTTCGGCTTGGTGGTCCTGAACAATGATCTGGGCTTCGGGAGAACTTCCGAATATTTTAAAATCGCCGTAATCAAAATAAAACAAATAGGGCGATGGATTTATACTACGCAGGGCGCGATACACATTAAATTCATCGCCAGTAAATGGCTGACTAAAACGTTTGCTAGGTACGATTTGAAAAACGTCTCCTCGCTGGCAATGCGTTTTGCAGGTGTTTACTAATGCTTTAAAATCTTGATCAGAAATACTAGTGGTTGTCGCACCAACTCTCGAAAAATCATACTGTGCAAAAGATTTGGTGGTAATCAAATTTGCAATGTGCGCAGTATTGTCTTTGCCATTGATACTATGACAAAATACATAAGCTTCATTATTAAAATGATTGATTGCGATAATATTTTGATAGACCGCATAGTATAAATCTGGTACTTGAAGGTCACCGTCTTTTTTAGTAATGCTTAGGTCTTCGTAATAACGAACAGCATCATAAGCCATATATCCAAAAAGGCCATTGTTTATAAATTTAAACGGGGATGGTGGTGTTGAGAACGCTTTCGCGAAAGCATCCAAAATTCCAACTACATCGGTATCCTTAGCAATAGCTTGCTCGACGGTAGTCCCATCAGGAAACTGCTGAAGGATCTGTTCATTTTCTACCTTAATAGAAGCAATAGGATTACAACAGATATAGCTAAAGCTATTATCGTTTGCATGGTAATCACTACTCTCTAATAGCAGACTATTAGGGAACTCATCCCGTAACCTCAGATATACGGATACTGGGGTAATCGTATCTGCCAGGAGTTTTTTATAATGTGTACTTAAGGTGTATTTCATTAGATTGTAAAATGAAACAGCCTGTCGTAAGACAGGCTGTTTTTATGATATAGTATACATACAGGCGTTGCTTACGACAAAGGTTGTTGTAAGTTCCACCACCAAGTATGTACTGTATTGTTTCTCATTATTATTGTAAATATATAACGCTAGGTTCAATAAAAAAAGCCACTTAATAAAAGATTAGTTGCTTTTCTTAGTCTGTACGTCTTTTTTACATCACTAGATTTACTGTAAGCTCAAACTCATCATTAATCGCTCTGTTTTTAAGTCCATCAGTAAATGATGCTGAACCATAGCGAATCCCAAATTTTGTACGGTCTACCTTAAAGGTAGTTGTTGCTGTATTGCCATTTTTAACAAGACGTACTTTTACGTTTTCTGTGTGGCCTTTAATGGTTAGGTTACCTGATACACTGAAAGCATCTCCATTGTTAAAGGTCTCTGTAATCTCAAAAGTAGCTGTAGGGAATTCTGCTACTCCAAAAAATTCTTTAGAATTTAAATGTCCTTCTAATTTTTCTTTGCCTTTCCCAGCCTGTAAGTCTGTTACTTGAAGTGTTGTCATATCTATAGTAAACATCCCTCCAGTAATATTGTCACCATCCATTTCTAGATATCCATCTTGAAAAGCAAGTGTTCCTTGATGCTTTCCAGTTACTTTTTTTCCTTCCCAAGCTACAGAACTCTTTTCAGTATCTATAGTTACTTTCTTTATAGGGTTTACGTTTGCAAATGCTCCTGTAATCACAAGCGCTAAAATGGCAGTTAAAAATTGTTTTTTCATTTTGATGTATTGTTAATTTAAATCTTAGTTAAGGATAAGCATAATACTTACTCTTTTCATCTCTTTTAGGTCGTATTGTTTTTTAATTCCTTAACGATCCTTGACAATATATAAAAAAATAGCTGGTCGTGTTAATAACCCATTGAATTACAGTCAAAGGTAGGTCTGAACATGGCTTCAATTCAATTTTTAACAAATTTTTAGAACTGAGTTCGTTAAATTAGCAGAGTAGCTTTAACATATAAACGCTAAAGTCTGTTAATACAGCACTTTTTTGATAAAGGCTAGATTATTTTTGGGGCAATGAAATTACTAGGATTT
>JALZVV010000159.1 GCA_023299935.1 Dokdonia sp. | reverse complement strand
TTTTCCATCGCCAAAATAGTAAGCAGGAATCTGTTGTCCCCACCACAATTGACGTGAAATGTTCCAGTCACGTATGTTTTCCATCCAGTGACGGTAGGTATTTTCAAACTTTTTAGGAAATAACTTTACATCACCTGTCTCAAGTACAGACTTGATTGCAGGTTTTACTAAGTCTTCCATTTTTAGGAACCACTGGTCAGAAAGGCGAGGTTCTATAACTGCCTTTGTGCGCTCGGAAGTACCTACTTTATTAAGGTGGTTTTCTGTCTTTATTAATACGCCTAACTCTTCAAGCTCTTTTTTGATGTTTTTACGACACTCAAAACGGTCTTGTCCTTTATAATGAAGTCCAAAACTGTTAAGGGAAGCATCTTCATTAAAGATATCTATAACCTCTAGTTTGTGTTTGTCTCCTAGAACCTTATCGTTCTCATCGTGAGCTGGAGTTACCTTAAGACAACCCGTCCCAAACTCAATATCTACATACTCATCTTCTATAATAGGAATCACACGACCACTAATAGGTACAATGGCTTTTTTACCTTTTAAATGAGTAAAGCGCTCGTCATTAGGGTTAATACATATGGCAGTATCTCCAAAAATGGTTTCTGGACGTGTAGTTGCTATGGTAAGTGTATCCTCAGAGCCTTCTATTTTATAGTTAAGATAATATAACAGTCCTTGTTTTTCTATATGTATCACCTCTTCGTCAGAAAGGGTGGTTTTTGCTTCAGGATCCCAGTTTACCATACGGTAACCTCGGTAAATAAGACCTTTGTTATAAAGATCTACAAAGGTTTTAATAACAGACTCGTTCATATGTGGGTCCATCGTAAAGGCTGTTCTATCCCAATCACAAGAAGCGCCTAGCTTTTTAAGTTGTTCTAGAATAACCCCACCATACTCATCCTTCCATTCGTAAGCGTGTTTTAAAAACTCCTCACGAGTTAGGTCCGATTTTTTTATGCCTTGAGTAGCAAGCTTGGCAACAACCTTAGCTTCAGTAGCAATAGAGGCGTGGTCTGTACCAGGAACCCAACAAGCATTTTTTCCTGTTAGGCGCGCACGGCGTACTAATACATCTTGTATCGTATTGTTAAGCATATGTCCCATATGCAAAACACCTGTTACGTTAGGGGGTGGGATTACAATGGTATATGGTTCCCTCTCATCTGGTGTAGAATGAAAGAATTTATTTTCCATCCAGTAAGAATACCACTTGTTTTCTACCTGTGAAGCGTCATATTTTGAAGCAATGCTCATAGTTTGGTCTGATTATTGTCTATAAGTGTACAAAAGTAAAGATAACGGTAGGATTTAGAAATTAAGACGGTGTATTTTTCAAGTTTATCGATAAACAGCGTTAAGTTAGATTGTTAATATCATTTTTTGGTGGTGGCACCTTTTCTAACTACATTTAACATCCTCAAAATATTTAATTATGAAAAAAATAGTTTTATTACTAATTGCCGGAATGATGTCTTTAAGCATAACTGCTCAAGACAAGAAGGCAGGTATCTTATTTGAAAATGACGTTGTAGACTACGGAGAAGTAGCTCACGGTTCTGATGGTGTAAGAACCTTTAAGTTTGAAAATACAGGAGATGATGTACTAATCATAGCAAGAGTATACTCGACTTGTGGTTGTACGGTTCCTAAAAAACCAGAAGCACCTATACAACCAGGTGAAACAGGAGTAATAGAAGTAAAGTATGACACAAAGCGTGTAGGTCCTATACGTAAGACTATTACCGTGTATTCTAATGCATCTCAAGTGCCTCATACCTTAAAGATTAAGGGAATAGTATTGCCAGAAGCTACGGGAGACGGTAAATAGATTACTTTAAACTAAAAAATAGAGCCACCTTTGGGTGGCTTTTTTAGTTTATAACTAGCTAGGGATTTCTAATTAGATGTCTAAGAAATGCCAATATTAATTTGCATTTTTGTAATGCAAAAAAGACATTATATGCCACTTATATCTAAGAAAGGGCGATCTATGCCCCAATCTCCAATACGAAAATTAGTTCCTTTTGCAGAAGCTGCCAAAAAGAGAGGAATACAAATCCATCATCTCAATATCGGGCAGCCTGATATTAAAACACCCAAAGCTGCGCTCAACGCAGTTAAGAATAATGATATAGATGTCCTTGCTTATTCACATAGCGCTGGTTTTTCTAGCTATCGAGATAAACTTGCGCAGTATTATAAGCGTAATGATATTGATATTACCTCTTCTGATATTATTGTAAGTACCGGTGGTTCTGAAGCCTTGCTCTTTGCGATGGGGAGTATTACCGATCCAGGCGATGAGATCATCATACCAGAACCTTTTTACGCTAATTATAATGGATTTGCTACAGCTAACGGATTGCAAGTAGTTCCAGTAATATCAACTTTAGACCAAGGGTTTGCCTTACCTCCTATAGCAGATTTTGAAAAACAAATTAGTGAGCGTACCAAAGCCATTGTCATTTGTAATCCTGGAAACCCTACAGGGTATTTATATTCTAAAGAAGAAATAGAGCAACTTGCAGTTTTAGTAAAGAAACACGATTTATTCCTCATAGCAGATGAGGTGTATAGGGAGTTTGCCTATGACGGCTTACAACACCATTCGGTGATGACACAACGTGATATAGACGAGCATACAATAATGATAGATTCTGTATCTAAGCGTTACTCTATGTGTGGTGCTAGGATAGGATGTATTGTGAGCAGAAATAAAGAAGTGATTGCTACCGCAATGAAATTTGCTCAAGCACGTTTAAGTCCGCCTACATTTGCACAGCTAGCAGCAGAAGCAGCATTAGAGACTCCAGACACTTACTTTACACAGGTAATAGAAGATTATGTCTCACGCAGGGATACATTAGTATCAGGACTTGAGAGTATACCAGGTGTTAAAGTGGCCAAGCCTAAAGGCGCATTTTATTGTATAGCAGAGCTTCCTGTAAAAAATGCCGACCATTTTGCACAATGGTTATTAGAAGAGTTTGATTTAGATGGAAAAACAGCAATGGTAGCTCCAGCAGCTGGATTCTACTCTAGTGATGGGGTAGGACTTAACCAAGTACGTATTGCTTATGTTTTAGAAGAAGAGTTGCTTAAGGAGGCTGTAGAGATTATTAGAGAAGCGCTTAAGGTATATCAAGATTAAGTATGAAAACGGGAATCTCTTTACAAGCATATAACACTTTTGGGATAGCAGTTAAGGCAGCCGGATTTGTGTCGGTAACCCAAGTATCTCAATTGCAAGAGTTGTTAGGTAAAGAGCAAGACTTTTTTATTCTAGGAGGAGGAAGTAATATGCTCCTCACTCAAGATATTAATCAAACCGTTTTGCACATCGCTTTAAAGGGCTTTCAATTAGTAGAGGGTCCTGTTGGTGCTAATGAACTTTTGCTTCAGGTTGCAGGAGGAGAAAACTGGCATGATTTTGTACTCTATTGTGTTGCAAATAATTTGGGAGGCGTAGAAAATCTATCCTTAATTCCAGGAAATGTAGGGACAGCGCCTATTCAAAATATTGGGGCTTATGGTGTAGAATTGAAGGATGTTTTCCATTCTTGTGAAGCCGTCTCGAGAGAAGATGGCAGTCTGCGCAGCTTTAACCTAGAAGAATGTAAATTCGGATACAGAGATTCTATTTTTAAGGGCGAGCTTAAGGATAAGTATATTATTACTTCGGTAACTTTTAAATTAAGTAAAGATTCTCATAAAGTGAATACTGCTTATGGGGCTATTGCAGATACGCTTAAAGCGAAAAAGATTACTACTCCTACCATTACAGATGTGTCTGATGCTGTTATAGAAATCCGTCAATCCAAGTTGCCTGATCCTAAACAGATAGGCAATAGCGGAAGCTTCTTTAAAAACCCAACCATTAACCAAGCGCGTTTTACTGAGTTACGTAAGCAATTTCCTGATATTCCCTTTTATCCGGTAGCTACAGATAAGATTAAGGTACCTGCGGGATGGTTAATAGAGAAAGCAGGTTTTAAAGGGAAGCGGTTTGGAGATGCAGGTGTACACGACAAGCAGGCACTGGTTTTAGTGAATCACGGGAAGGCTACTGGCGCCGAAATATGGGAGCTTGCCATACGTATTCAGAAGAAAGTAAAAGAAATTTTTAAGTTAGAAATTGTGCCAGAAGTCAATGTGTTTTAAAAATTAACTCAAATACTTTTATACTAATCAATAATTTGTAGAGTTAATACTAAAAAGTTTTCATTTATAAGCAAGAGGTTGTAACTTTAAAGCACAGATTTTCAATCAGTCACAAGCTCTTGTATATCTAAAATCAACCAATCTTTTTTTGAAACCTTTTATAGAAAAACATATTGTAGAGTTGCTTGCCGCACAAGATGAGCGTGCCATAAGTTTGCTGTATGACCACTATGGCGATGCTTTGTTTGGGGTTGCTATTAAGGTAACTAAGGATGAGGCACTCGCTCGAGATGTATTGCAAAATGCTTTTGTTAAGATTTGGAAAAAAGCAAACCAATATGATGCCTCTAAAGCACGATTATTTACTTGGTTGTTTCGGGTAGTTCAAAATACAGCCATAGATGCCGTACGCAGCAGAAAAAGAAAACAAGCAAAAGAAATCCAGACTAATGAATCTAACGTATATCATATACCCACTACCGAGTTGGTGATAGATCATATTGACCTAAAAAAACATACTAGTGGTCTAGAAGAAAAGTATAAAGTGGTAATAGATGCGTTATTCTTTCAAGGGATGACGCAGCAAGAAGCAAGCGACGAACTCAATATTCCATTAGGAACAGTAAAATCACGATTAAAAATCGGATTAAGAGAGTTGCGCAAACTTTTTGGAATTTTGATTGTAGTATTAAATATATGAGTGAAAGAGTAAAGCTATTTTTAGAAAGCGATTTGCTAGAACGTTACCTTATGGGGTCCACTTCTCCTATGGAGTCGCAAGAGGTAGAGCACTACATCCATAAATATCCTGAGGTAAACGAGACCTATAGTGAATTACAAGAAAACCTTGAGGAGTATGCCAGCAGTTTTGCTGTAAAAGCCCCAGAAGGTTTAAAGAAAGATATTTTAAACCAACTAGGCTCTAAATCTTTAAAGCCTAAGCCATTGCCTATTCTGGCAATCACAGCTTGTGTAGCGGCAGCTTTTTTTGGTATAATGACCTTTATGATTTTTAAGCAAAATCAAGAGTTGCTTAAGGATAGACGACTTACCACTTCGCTTATTGAACAGCTCAATGATGATATTGTTTCTAACAAAGTGTCACTTCAATCTGTAGAAGAGCAGTTTATGATTTTAAATAATGCTTCTACAGAAAAATATGTCTTGAGAGGCAATACAAGAGCCCGTAAACTAGAAACTGTTGCCTATGTAAATTCATTGGAGAAGAAGTCTTATGTAAACGTTGTTTCCTTGCCGGAATTATCAGAAGAGCAAGTATATCAGATGTGGGCAGAGGTAGATGGAAATTTAGTTCCTCTTAACATATTAAAGGTATCTAAAGAGAAGCTTGTCGAAATTCCTTTTGAGGAGCAAATGGCGAGTTTAAATATTACCATAGAACCTAAAGGGGGTAGTAAAGAAGCTAGCGTAGATAATATTGTTGCAAATATAAAATTTGATCAATAAGGCTAAGACTTTGTACTTTTATTAGCTTTTAGAAAAAGAGAATCTTCGTATCTTTGTTCAAAGCTTAGACATGAAATTATTTCTATTAACATTAGCATTGCTAACACTTGCTGTAGCAGGAATTGCCATAAAGATATGGGCAAAAAAAGATGGCAAGTTTGCAGGTACTTGTGCTAGCCAGAATCCCTTTCTCAATAAAGATGGAGAGGCTTGCGGGATGTGTGGTAGATTGCCTTCTGAGATGGGAGACTGTTCTAACGAATAATAGTCCCAGCACTTGGAGATACTCTTCCCATACCTTTACTACATATTTATTGGGGTGACAATCTGTAACCTTATTTACTATTTGTTTTTTTCTCGTTTTGCTTTCGCGAAAGCGGAACCTACCAAAGCCCATAAAGCTAATCCTCCAGTATCCCTTGTAGTCTGTTCTAAAAACGAAGCCGAAAACCTTCGTACTAATATACCATTATGGCTAGCGCAGCAATATGATGACTATCAGCTCGTATTGATTAATGACGCCTCTATAGACCAAACTAAAGAAGTTATCGAAACCTTTGCCGCTGCAGATAAGCGCATTACGGTGGTTAATGTTGAAAACAATGAAGCCTTCTGGGGAAGTAAGAAGTATGCCCTAACCCTAGGAATCAAACGTGCAGCGCATAAGCTGTTTGTTTTTACAGATGCAGATTGTGTTCCTAATTCTCCCTTTTGGTTAAGAGATATGGTGCTGTCTTTTCATAATCAAAAGGAAATAGTTTTGGGATATGGTGCCTATAAAAAAGTAAAAGGCTCTATACTTAATAGTCTTATACGCTATGAAACCGTTTTTACCGCTCTGCAATACTTTGGCTATGCGCAATGGGGAAATGCATATATGGGTGTAGGGCGCAACTTGGCCTATTCTTCAGACTTGTTTTATGAGCAAAACGGCTTTATGAATCATATGGAGGTGCAGAGTGGCGATGATGATTTATTTGTAAATGCAGCCGCTACCCCAAAAAATACTGCTTTATGTGTTAACCCAGATGCGTTTACGGTTTCAGAACCCAAAAGAACTTTTTCTGAATGGATTATACAGAAGAGAAGACACGTACACATTGCTAATCATTATAAAAAAGGGCATCAATTCCTGTTGGGACTGTTTTATGTAAGCCAGATACTATTTGTGCTGCTTGCTGTGGTTTTGCTATCCCTGCAATGGCATTGGCCTATTGTGCTATGGATACTAGCAGTACGTTATTTGATAAACTGGATAATAGTAGGTAAAGTTGCCTTTAAACTCAAAGAGAAAGATGTGGCCTTTCTCTATCCTTTTTACGAACTGTTTCTTATCATTTTTCAATTAAGTATCTTTAGCTCAAACTTGATTGCAAAACCGCGTCGTTGGAAATAACAAAAGACAAAATAAGTTCTGAAATTACTAAAGCAAAAGAAGGCAGTCAAAGCGCCTATAATTTTTTGCTCAATACCTTCTGGAATGAAGTCTATAAGTTTCAACTTAAAAGAACTAAGGATGAGTATGATGCAGAGGAGATAACTATTCAAACCTTCTCTAAAGCTTTTGATAAATTAGATACCTATAAAGACTCTTTTAGGTTCAATACTTGGCTAATTACTATTTCTAAAAATATCCATATTGATATTTTAAGAAAACGCGCTTCGTCTATTCGATCTCAAATCACAAAAAAAGATGAAGATCAAGTATATCGTGTACCAGATGAAGGTCCAACACCAGAAGATGTACTTATTAAAAAGCAAAATCTTGCTGAGTTACTGAGTTTTATAAAACAATTAAAGCCGCATTATCAAGAAATGATAAACCTGCGTTATTTTCAGGAGATGAGCTATAAGGAAATGGAAGAAGAGCTTAATGAGCCTATGAGTAGCGTAAAAGTAAAACTACTAAGAGCCAGACGCCTTCTTGCAGATATCATTAAAAACGGGAAAGAATGAATACTCTTTCTATTAAGAAATTAGGTCCAGGATTGTTATTTGCGGGAGCGGCAATAGGCGTGTCGCATTTGGTGCAATCTACACGTGCCGGCGCAGATTATGGATTTGGATTACTATGGGCACTGGTACTCATTAATGTGATTAAGTATCCTTTTTTTCAATTTGGTCCGCGATATGCAGCGGTAACGGGGAAGAGTTTACTTGATGGCTATCTCAAGCTTGGGAAGCCCATATTAGTAACTTACTTTATTCTCAGCTTACTCACCATGTTTACCATACAAACAGCGGTAACGATAGTTACGGCTGGCTTGGCCGTTCATCTTTTTGGGATTACAGAAAATGCAGCGATATGGAGTGTGGTTATTACTATGGTTTGTGCTTTTGTATTAATTGTTGGTCGCTATAAAGTGCTAGATAAACTCATGAAGGTCGTAATTATCACCCTCACTTTAAGCACTCTGATTGCCGTTTTTTTTGCTTTTCAGGAAAACATAGTCTCCGTTAGTTCTCAGGTGTTGTCGTTCAATCAGGTTATTCCTGAAACCGCTACCGGTATTGCTTTTATGATTGCTTTTATGGGGTGGATGCCAGCGCCTATGGATATTTCTATATGGCATTCTTTATGGACTTTGGAAAAGAAATCTACAGAAAAACTATCTGTAAGTACAGCCTTATTTGATTTTAATATTGGTTATATAAGTACCGTAATATTAGGTTTAGCCTTTGCTATTCTCGGAGCTTTGGTAATGTTTGGCACTGGAGAGAGTTTTTCTAATGTAGGTGGTGTGTTTGCGAGACAGCTCATTACAATGTATACTTCTAGTTTAGGGAGTTGGGCTGCTATTTTTATTGGTATAGCTGCCTTAACTACGATGTTTAGCACCACCTTGACTACTTTGGATGCTTCGCCCAGAGCTATGTCTAAAGCTGCCAATCTCCTAGGATTTTCCGGAAAAGCGACGAGCTATTTGTTTTGGTTAGGGATATTGATAGCGGGAACTTGTATCATTCTCTTGTTTTTTGTGAGTGAGATGGGAGTATTAATAAAAGTAGCTACCATCTTGTCTTTTCTAACAGCACCTTTTTATGCGATTTGTAATTACTTAGTTTTTAAGGATAAATCAATTCCAGAAAAAGCACGGCTTTCTAAAACTTTAGATTGGGTTAGTATCTCAAGTATTATTGCATTAGTTGGATTTAGTGTTTGGTATATTATTAGCTTGTTTTAAGAGCAATTTATTATTTGATATGTGGTCTGTCCTATATTAACAATTATATTTGCGTTCTATGCAATTTGACCTTCTTACCACAGACAATGCTTCTCAGGCGAGAGCAGGGAAACTTACTACAGATCACGGTATAATCGAGACACCTATATTTATGCCTGTAGGGACAGTTGCCTCTGTAAAAGGAGTGCATCAAAGAGAGTTGAGAGAAGATATTAATCCTGATATCATTTTAGGAAACACCTATCATTTGTACTTAAGGCCAGGTACAGGAATCCTTCAAAAAGCAGGAGGTCTACATAAATTCATGAACTGGAAACGCCCTATTCTAACCGATAGTGGAGGGTATCAAGTTTATTCCTTATCCAATCGAAGAAAGATTAAAGAAGAAGGAGTAAAGTTTAAATCCCATGTAGATGGGTCTATGCACCTTTTTACGCCAGAAAATGTAATGGAGATACAGCGGCAAATAGGTGCAGATATTATCATGGCTTTTGATGAGTGCACACCTTATCCTTGCGATTATAGATATGCTAAACGCTCGATGCATATGACGCATCGCTGGTTAGACAGATGTATTGCGCATTTTGATAAAACGCCCGCCTTATATGATTATGAGCAAACACTTTTTCCTATTGTACAAGGAAGTACGTATAAAGATTTGAGAGCACAATCTGCTGAGTATATTGCCAATACCAATTCCTTTGGGAATGCGATAGGCGGCCTATCTGTAGGAGAGCCTGCAGAGGAGCTGTATGCGATGACAGAAGTAGTGACAGCCATCCTTCCCAAAGAGAAGCCACGCTATCTTATGGGTGTGGGGACACCTATCAATATTTTAGAGAATATTGCACTTGGTATTGATATGTTTGATTGTGTGATGCCTACCAGGAATGCAAGAAATGGGATGCTATTTACGGCTCATGGTACCATTAATATTAAGAATAAAAAGTGGGAAGAAGATTTTTCTGCCATAGATGAAATGGGCATTACTTGGGTAGATACAGAATATAGCAAAGCTTATTTGAAACACCTTTTTAAATGCCACGAATTATTAGGGATGCAAATTGCTACCATCCATAATCTTGGATTTTATATGTGGTTAGTGCGAGAAGCGCGCAAGCAAATATTAGCTGGCACCTTTATTACTTGGAAGGATATGATGGTCAAACAAATGGATAAACGACTATAGTGAAGATTTTAGACTGGTATATCGTTAAGCGCTACATAGGGACTTTTGTTACTATGCTTTTGCTTTTTATCCCTATTGGGATTACGGTAAACCTTGCAGAGAAGATTGATAAAATGCTAGCAAACCAAGTTCCTTTTGGAGAGATTGCTATCTATTATCTCAATTTTACGATTTACTTTGCAAATCTACTTTTCCCCCTGTTTTTGTTTTTGTCTGTAATATGGTTTACTTCAAAACTTGCAAATAACACAGAGGTTATTGCTTTCTTAAGTAGTGGGGTTTCTTTCTGGAGATTCTTACGACCCTATATGATAGGAGCAACCGTAGTTTGTGTGGGAGCCTTTATTTTAGGAACATATCTTGCGCCTAGAGCAAGTAAAGGATTCAATGAGTTCAAATATGAATATCTGAGCAGAAATAAAAAGGACAGAGAAACAAAAGAAGTATATAGGCAGATTAATGATAATGATTATATCTATGTAAGTAGTTTTAGTCCTGTTTCTAAAACTGGGCGTAATTTTACCTGGGAACATTTTGAAGATAATAAATTGACCTATAAAATGAGTGCGGCAAGAATTGTTTTCAATGCAAAGGATACGACGTATTCATTATTTAATTTCAAAAAAAGAATAGTAGGAGTAGACGATGATATTATAGTAAGTAAAACAAAAATAGATACCACCTTTGCCTTTGATATAGATGACTTGACACCTGTAGAGTACATTGCAGAAACTCTAAATACCCCAGAACTCAATAAATTTATTGCAAAAGAAAGGGCAAGAGGCTCGTCCTATATAAGTAGATATGAAGTCACACTTCAAAAACGATACAGCTTGCCAGTTGCAGCCTATATTCTTACAATTATTGCTGTTGCTGTATCTGCTATGAAACGCCGCGGCGGAATGGGAATTAATCTTGCTTTTGGTATTATGCTTGCCTTTATTTTTATCTTTTTTGATAAAGTATTTGGAACGCTTGCAGAGCAATCAGACTTTCCACCACTAGTGGCAGTTTGGACACCTAATATTCTCTTTGCTATTTTAGCGGTATATCTATTGCAAAATGCAAAACGCTAGACTAGGAAGTTACCTCCATTATCATCTCATTGTATTTATATGGGGTTTTACTGCGGTTATAGGAGCCCTAATTTCTATTGATTCCGTACCGCTAGTATTTTTTAGAATGGGACTTGCATCCTTCTTTATTTTCATTTATATCAAGGTCAAAAAGATTGATATTTCTGTCAATAGGAACAGCTTTTGGGGCTTTGCCTTGGCAGGTGTGGTAATTGCTTTGCACTGGCTTACTTTTTTTGGAGCCATTAAAGTGGCAAACGTATCAGTTACATTAGCCTGTATGAGTACAGGGGCTTTATTTACTGCTTTGCTGGAACCACTCTTTTATAAAAGGAAATTTATCTTTTATGAATTATTGTTCGGGGCGATAGTTGCTGGCGCTTTGTATATGATATTTGAGGTGCAACCAGAATATCAACTAGGAATTTTACTGGCATTAATTTCTGCATTCTTATCAGCTATTTTTACATTGATTAATGGGCGGTTTATTGCTCATCATAACCCTACTAAAATCTCTTTTTACGAACTCCTTATAGGTACTGGATTTATTGTGATCTATCTTGCTTTTGCAAAAACGGACACCTTCTTCTCATTGTCCTTTTATACATTATCTTCTTCAGATTGGATATACATTTTTATTCTAGCCACTGTGTGCACGGCTTATGCCTTTATCGCGGCGGTTAAGGTGATGAAACATTTGAGTCCCTACACGATTATGCTTACCATTAACTTGGAACCAGTATATGGTATATTACTCGCGTTTTTTATTCTAGGCGATAGCGAAAAAATGGATCCCAAATTTTATTATGGAGCCCTGATAATATTGTTAGTAGTAATTGCAAATGGGATTCTTAAAAACCGACACCTTTTTAGGAAGAAGAAATCAAAAAAAGTAGCATAGAAATCCCTTATATTTGTCAAACCTAACATGCCTTTTTCAATAAAAGGCAACAACATAAAGATGGAATATTTAGATTTTGAATTACCCATTAAAGAACTAGAAGAACAGCTAGAAAAGTGTGCTATAATAGGAGAGGAAAGTGATGTAGATGTAAGCCAGACTTGCAAGCAAATAGAAAAAAAGCTTGCTGCTGCAAAAAAGGATATCTATAAGAATCTAACCTCTTGGCAGCGAGTACAGCTATCACGTCATCCTAACAGACCCTATACTTTAGATTATATTAATGCCATTTGTGGCGATACCTTTTTGGAATTGCACGGAGACCGTAATGTAAAAGACGATAAAGCTATGATAGGTGGTCTGGGCAAGATAGGAGATCAGAGTTATATGTTCGTTGGTCAACAAAAAGGATACAATACTAAGACCCGCCAGTACCGCAATTTTGGGATGGCTAACCCAGAAGGTTATCGCAAGGCACTGCGTCTTATGAAAAGCGCAGAAAAATTCGGAGTACCTGTAGTAACTATTATCGATACACCGGGAGCATATCCTGGACTAGAAGCCGAAGAACGTGGTCAAGGTGAAGCTATTGCCCGAAATATTCTTGAGATGACACGTCTTAAGGTACCTATCATTGTAGTGATTATAGGTGAAGGAGCAAGCGGTGGTGCTTTGGGTATAGGTGTAGGCGATAAGGTGTTGATGCTAGAGAATACTTGGTATTCTGTAATTTCTCCAGAATCCTGTTCTTCAATCTTATGGAGAAGCTGGGAATTTAAAGAGCAAGCAGCAGAAGCGTTAAAGCTTACAGCGTCAGATATGAAGAAGCAAAAGATTATAGATGAAATTGTAAAGGAACCTTTAGGTGGAGCCCATGCAAATCGAGAAGAAACTTTTGGAATAGTTCAGAAGGCAATTGTAGCCGCATATGATGAATTTAAAAACTTATCACCAAAAGATTTGGTCGAAAAAAGAATGGATAAGTATTCCAAGATAGGAGTGTTTAAGGACTAACAGTGATTTTTACACTTGATACAACAATCCGAAGTTTTTGCTTCGGATTTTTTTACACTTATAAACAATATTTTTCAGTTATTAAAGATTTATAAACTAGGGATTGTTAGTAATACGCTTTCGCGAAAGCAAACTATCACCTAGCCTTTTTCATATTTTTACAAGCATGGAGCAACCAAAACCTACACCAGCATTTAATATCGCAAAGGGGCAAGTAATCCCTTTAGAAAAAGGCAAAATACCACCACAAGCACTTGATTTAGAGTTAGTTGTATTAGGAGCCTTGATGATTGATAAAAAAGGAGTAGATGAGGTGATAGATATTTTAGCTCCAGATGTTTTCTATAAAGAACAGCATAAGTACATTTTTGAGGCCATTAGAATCCTTTTTGAAGAAGGGCAGCCTATTGACTTATTAACTGTTTCTGAGCAACTTAAGAAAATGGCTAAGTTAGATGCTGCGGGAGGGGATTATTATTTGATACAATTGACCCAAAAAGTAGCTTCTTCTGCGCATATAGAGTACCATGCACGCATCATCTTACAAAAACATATCCAACGTTCTTTGATTAAAATCTCTAACGAGATTATAGAAGACGCATATGATGATACGACAGATGTTTTTGACCTGTTAGATACCGCCGAAACTAAATTATATGAGGTAACTCAGGGTAATGTCAAGCGTAGTACAGAAACGGCGCAGAATCTCGTGATTCAAGCCAAAAAGAAAATTGAAGAAATAGCCAATCAAGATGGACTTTCAGGAGTACCTACAGGTTTCCATAAAGTAGACGCACTTACCTCTGGATGGCAACCCTCAGATTTGATTATCGTGGCTGCACGACCAGGTATGGGTAAAACTGCGATGACACTTACTATGGCTCGTAATATGGCGGTAGACCAGAATGTGCCTGTTGCTTTCTTCTCTCTGGAGATGAGCTCAGTACAATTAATTACGCGTTTAATATCTTCAGAGACAGGATTGTCTAGTGAAAAGTTGCGTACAGGAAAATTAGAAAAACACGAGTGGGAGCAGCTTAACGTAAAAGTAAAAAGTCTTGAAAAGGCCCCTCTCTTTATAGATGATACTCCGTCTTTATCCATTTTTGATTTAAGAGCAAAAGCTAGAAGGCTTGCTTCTCAGTATGGAATCAAGATAATCATGATTGATTATTTGCAATTAATGACAGGTGGTTCTACCCAAAAAGGAGGGAACCGTGAGCAAGAAATCTCGATGATATCTCGTAACCTAAAAGCACTAGCAAAAGAACTTAATGTACCCGTAATCGCCCTGTCGCAATTATCACGTGCAGTAGAGACGCGTGGGGGTAGCAAGCGCCCTATACTTTCTGATTTACGTGAGTCTGGAGCGATTGAGCAAGATGCAGATATTGTATCGTTTATCTATCGTCCAGAATACTACAAGATAGAGGAGTGGGATGATGAAGAGCGCAGCCCAACAGAAGGTCAAGGCGAGTTTATTGTCGCAAAGCACCGTAATGGAGGTTTAGATAATATACGTCTTAAGTTTATTGGACATCTTGGTAAGTTTGATAATCTAGACGATTTTAGCACTCCTTATGAATTTGCTAGTAGTATGAATGCCGCGGCAAATGATGATACCTTTAAACCCGATAATTTACCATCTCCAGATGAAGCTTTTGGAGGGGAAGATGACGGGGTGCCGTTTTAAAAGGATAGCATTTTAATGCTTCTGGGGACCTTAGGCTACTATCTTATCAGAAAGCTTCGTTAAAATCTTTATTCTAGCTTATACTGGCACTGATTTTGTCATAAGAAAACCGTAATTTGTACGTTGTATATGACAATGAAGAAAATAGTATTATGTATTGTGTTTGTGATGTCGTTTGCTTTTGCTAAAGCATCCTACATCCTTATCCCAATGGATGCCGAAACACAAAAGGAACATCTCAAAGCCTATGGGATTACCTATTGGACCTTAGATCAGAATTTAAAAGTAAAATGGCTGCTTAATTATAGAGGCGGATCTTTTTTACTCCCCGATACCGAAGACATTAGAAAAGAATGTACGATTC
Source organism: Dokdonia sp. (assembly GCA_023299935.1). Taxonomy (GTDB): domain Bacteria; phylum Bacteroidota; class Bacteroidia; order Flavobacteriales; family Flavobacteriaceae; genus Dokdonia. The sequence continues at coordinate 18,285 of JALZVV010000159.1, read as the reverse complement.
GTGGAGTTTCTTATGAAGTATTGTCAGACGGTGCAGCAACTGAGATTCTTACCGAAATAGAAAGCCCTTCTCAAAATATGGAAGCGGTTATTCTTGAGAAAGCCCCTAAAATTGCGGTGTATACTCCAGATAGTAAAGTGCCTTGGGATGATGCTGTAACGATGGTGTTGAGTTATGCAGAGATACCCTACAAAACTATTTATGATAAAGAAGTGTTAAGTGATCAGCTTATTTTATATGATTGGTTGCACTTACATCACGAAGATTTTACAGGACAATATGGTAAATTCTATAGAGCTTATAGGTCTGCTCCCTGGTATATTAAAGAAAAACAAGAAGCAGAGGCATTGGCTCAAGAACTTGGGTACGCTAAAGTATCTGAAGAGAAACGCGATGTGTCCCTAAAGATTAGAGATTATGTTGTAGGTGGAGGTTTTATGTTTGCAATGTGTAGCGCTACAGATAGTTTTGATATTGCACTAGCAGCAGAAGGGGTTGATATTTGCGAACCAATGTTTGATGGAGATCCTTCAGAAAGTAGTTATCAAAGTAAAATAGATTATCAAAAGACTTTTGCATTTAAAGATTTTATTTTAGAACGCTCTCCTATGGTTTATGAGTTTTCTAGTATTGATATGACCCGTAAACGTAATATTAATTTTAAAACAGACTATTTCACCCTTAAAGATTATAGCGCAAAGTGGGACCCAATTCCTACTATGCTTTGTCAGAATCATACGGCCTTAGTTAAAGGTTTTATGGGGCAAACTACTTCTTATGATGCAGAGACTATAAAGTCTAATGTACTAGTAATGGGAGAAAATAGAACGAATGGTGAAGCGAGATATATACACGGTATTAAGGGAAAAGGCTTCTTTACCTTTTATGGAGGGCACGACCCAGAAGACTATCAACATCGTGTAGGTGACCCAAAGACAGAATTAGAACTACACCCTAACTCCCCGGGATATCGATTGATTTTAAACAATGTATTATTTCCTGCGGCTCGCAAGAAAAAGCAAAAAACCTAATGTTCTTTAAGTCTTGGCATATCGTCTTTGTACTTTTGAGCCTTTCTTTTATTGAAACACCAGAGCGTATTGAGTGGGAGGAAGATAAACCGTTGCGATGGTCAGATTTTAAAGGGAACCCAGATTACTTATTAGATTTTGTGGCCACGACTAATAGTGGGATGAGTCACGCCTATGCAATAGATAGCAATGGGGTGTTAGATAAATCTACTTCTAGTGTGTTAGCTCATTTTTACCCTTCTTTTTCTTGGTATAAACCGGCAGATACGACTGCTGCCATTCTTAGACACGAGCAAAGTCATTTTGATATTTCAGAAATTCATGCTCGAAAATTGAGAAAACGCATTCAAGAATTTCAGTTTACTGCAAATTCTAAGGAAGAGATTAAGCGTTTATATGATATTACAGAACAGGAACGCAGGTACACTCAGCGGTTATTTGATAAGGAAACTGGCCACTCAAGAAGTAAAGAGCAAGAACGTTTCTGGGCAAGACGTATTAAAGATTCATTAGAAAAATACTGGGTGTATACGCCATAAAAAAAGTGCCTCATATGAGGCACTTTTTACAATTTTATTGGAAAATGTTTCTAGTTGTAGAAGGGAACTTCTACTAAAGTAGTATCCCATCCCATAACTAAATGGTATCCTTTGTCTACAGCTTTAAAACCTATAGAGAAAGCTTCAACTACTTCTTCTCCTTTTGATGCTGGCACAGTGATACGGGCTACATCATTTCCTTCTTTATAAGCGTATGCTCCCCAATCATCAAGGTCAGAATTAAAAATGATAGTCCATTCTTTTTCTCCTGGGATTGTAAATAAAGAGTAAGTTCCTGCTTTTATCGTTTTTCCTCCAACATTGTAATCTTGGAATAATTTGATTTCAGTCGCTTCATCAGCTCCAGTACGCCACACTGCACCATAATCAACTAATCCTCCAAAAACGTCACGTCCTTTTTTCTGTGGACGGCTATAGATTACTTTAATTGTTGGTTTAGCACGACGATCTGCTTTTGCATAAGCAATATCCGTTGGGCTTTTTTGAAGACCAGCAAACTGTGCGTTAACAGAAGGGGCTACCATAAAGGCTAAAGCGATAAGAGCTACTGTAAATAATTTTTTCATTGTGATTTAATTTTGTTTAAAGATAAGTTTGAGTTTTAAGTCTGTTTATGAATACAAACTTAAAGATTATTACGCCCATTAGTCGTTAAAAAAAGGCAAACCTTGCAGATGTTAGTTATTATGCTTTCGCGAAAGCATAATACTTATAATTATACCATAATAATCAATTAAAAGTTTTAAAATAGAGGCATTAAATCACTTTGTATTTATATAATGAAACTACAATTGCATATTTAAGCTTTCAAATTAATACAAAAATAAAATTATGTGTGGAATTGTATGTGCTTTTGATTTAAAGCAAGAAACAGCCAAGTTACGTCCCCAGTTATTAGAAATGTCTAAAAGTATACGTCATCGCGGGCCGGATTGGAATGGAGTGTACAGTACTGAAAATGCAATTCTGGCTCACGAGCGTCTTGCGATTGTAGACCCTGCATCTGGAAAACAACCTTTGTTTAGTAAAGATGGTAAACTGATACTAGCTGCCAATGGTGAAATATACAATCATAAAGAATTAAGAGCAGCACTAACTAGCGATTATGAGTTTCAAACGGAATCGGATTGTGAAATCATTCTGGCTTTGTATAAAGAATATGGAGTTGATTTTATAGATAAGCTTAATGGTATTTTTGGTTTTGCTCTTTACGATGCTGAGAAAGATGAATACTTTATCTCTAGAGACCATATGGGAATAATTCCTCTGTATATGGGATGGGACCAACACGGTACTTTTTATGTAGGTTCTGAACTCAAAGCACTAGAAGGGGTATGCTCAAAAATCGAACTCTTTCCTCCAGGGCATTATCTTTCTAGCAGAGATAAGGCTCCGGTACGATGGTATAGTCGCGATTGGATGCAGTTTGATGCTGTAAAAGATAATGAGAGTAGTATTGAAGAATTACACGATGCTTTAGCTGCTGCCGTAAAAAGACAACTAATGAGTGATGTGCCATATGGTGTTCTTTTATCAGGAGGTTTAGACTCTTCTATTATCAGTGCCGTAGCAAAGTTGTATTCAGAAAAACGCATAGAATCTGGAGATGAGCAAGCGGCCTGGTGGCCACAATTACATTCTTTTAGTATAGGACTTAAAGGTTCTCCGGATCTTGCTGCGGCAAAGGTGGTCGCAGACCATATAGGAACGGTTCATCACCCTATTGAGTTCACCATACAAGAAGGTCTGGACGCTATACGTGATGTAATCTATCATTTAGAAACCTATGATATCACGACTATACGGGCGAGTACGCCTATGTATCTTATGGCACGAGTTATTAAGTCCATGGGTGTAAAAATGGTATTATCTGGAGAAGGCGCAGATGAAATTTTTGGAGGATACCTCTATTTCCATAAAGCACCTACGGCCCAAGATTTTCATGAGGAAACGGTACGTAAGTTAGATAAGCTGCATATGTATGATTGTTTGCGAGCCAATAAGTCACTTGCAGCTTGGGGAATAGAAGGACGCGTACCCTTTTTAGATAAAGAATTTATGGATGTAGCGATGCGTTTGAATCCTAAAGATAAAATGATAAATAAGGAACAATCTATGGAGAAATGGATTTTGCGTAAGGCTTTCGAAAAATACTTGCCAGAAAGTGTGGCTTGGAGACAAAAAGAGCAGTTTTCTGACGGTGTAGGCTATTCTTGGATAGATACCCTTAAAGAAGTGGTAGGTGCAGCAGTAAGTGATACTCAAATGGAGAATGCGCACCATCGTTTCCCTATCCATACACCACAAAATAAAGAAGAATATCATTATCGATCTATTTTTGAAGAGCATTTTCCAAGTGATGCGGCAGCACTTTGCGTACCCTCTGTACCTAGCGTGGCTTGCAGTACACCTATTGCTTTGGAGTGGGATGAGGCGTTCAAGAATATGAATGATCCCTCAGGAAGAGCAGTAGCTTTAGTACATGAAGATGCATATGAATAGGTGTTAAAAATGAGTGCTTCAACACTATAAAACTGCGGTAAATTACTGGTGTTTTTTAAGTTAGATATTCTAGCTTTAAGAAAACTGGATTTTTGAAGGTTTTCGCTTTCGCAAAACTTGTTCTGACCAAAGACAGGAAGGGAAAAAAAGAGATGCAAAAACAGCTGTATTTTTCCACAAATTGTTGATAACTTCAAAGGTATTTAAAGTGCTTTGTAGCCCTTTGAGAATAGCCTTTCTTTATATTTGTTAGAAGTCATTTTTTAAGACAAATAAATATGAGCGAAGAGGCGAATAAAAAACAATATTCTGCAGATAGTATTCAGGCCCTAGAAGGGATGGAACACGTGCGTATGCGTCCATCCATGTATATTGGTGATGTGGGAACAAGAGGATTACATCACCTAGTATATGAGGTGGTGGATAACTCGATTGATGAAGCATTAGCAGGACATTGTGACGTGATCAATGTTGCCATCAATGAAAACAACTCCGTAACCGTTAGAGATAACGGTCGTGGTATCCCTGTGGGTATACATAAAAAAGAAGGTGTTTCTGCCCTAGAGGTAGTAATGACTAAGATTGGTGCAGGAGGGAAGTTTGATAAGGATTCCTATAAAGTTTCTGGAGGATTACACGGTGTAGGTGTTTCTTGTGTAAATGCACTTTCTGATCATCTTAAAGCTACCGTATTTAAGGATGGTAAAATCTGGGAACAAGAATATGAGCGTGGGAAACCTATGTATCCTGTAAAAGCTGTAGGAGATACAGACTTTAATGGCACAGAAGTTACCTTCTTACCAGATACTAGTATTTTTCAACAAACCATAGAATACAATTACGATACCCTTGCATCTCGTATGCGCGAGCTTGCTTACCTTAATAAGGGAATCACAGTAACACTTACAGATAAGCGCCATAAGGATGAGAAAGGTGAGTTTGTGTCAGAGACTTTTCATAGTAAGGTGGGGCTTTCTGAATTCGTACGCTTTCTAGATGCAGGGCGTAATGCAATCATAGGAGACGTTATCTCTATGGAAGGAGAGAAGAATGGAATTCCAGTTGAGGTGGCTATGATTTATAATGATAGCTATTCTGAGAACTTGCACTCTTATGTAAATAATATTAATACACACGAGGGAGGAACGCATCTTGCCGGATTTAGAAGAGGTCTTACAGGCTCTTTAAAGAAGTTTGCAGATAACTCTGGAATGCTGGATAAGTTAAAGTTTGATATCGCGGGAGATGATTTCCGAGAAGGTTTAACGGCAATTATATCTGTAAAAGTAGGAGAGCCTCAATTTGAAGGACAGACGAAAACAAAATTAGGAAATAGAGAAGTTACCTCTGCAGTCTCTCAAGCAGTTGCAGAGATGATAGAAATCTATATGGAGGAGAATCCTAATGATGCAAAAACCATAGTTCAAAAGGTAATTCTTGCTGCACAAGCACGTCACGCCGCTAAGAAAGCGCGTGAGATGGTACAACGCAAGACGGTAATGAGTATAGGTGGCTTACCTGGAAAATTATCTGACTGTTCTGAAACTGACCCGGCAGAGTGTGAAGTGTTCTTAGTAGAGGGAGATTCTGCAGGAGGAACGGCAAAACAAGGTCGTGATAGAAATTTTCAAGCCATACTTCCGTTACGCGGTAAAATACTTAATGTTGAAAAAGCAATGCAACATAAGGTGTTTGAAAACGAAGAAATACGAAATATTTTTACTGCCTTAGGAGTAACAATCGGAACAGAAGAAGATAGTAAAGAATTAAATTTAACTAAGCTCCGCTATCACAAAGTAGTTATTATGTGTGATGCCGATGTAGATGGAAGTCACATTTCTACTCTTATCTTAACCTTCTTCTTTAGATATATGAGAGAGTTAGTAGAGAATGGATATGTATACATCGCTACACCACCTTTATATCTGGTTAAGAAAGGACAGAAGAAGCGTTATGCTTGGGATGATGACCAGCGTGACTCTATCGCTGCCGAGTTTGGAGCGCAAGGTGTTTCCATACAACGATACAAGGGTCTTGGAGAAATGAACGCAGGGCAACTTTGGGATACAACTATGAATCCAGAGTTCAGAACTTTGCGACAAGTAACCATTGATAATGGTACTGAGGCAGATAGAATCTTCTCTATGTTAATGGGAGATGAAGTGCCGCCTAGGAGAGAATTTATTGAAAAAAATGCAATCTATGCAAATATAGACGCATAATTCAAGTACTATATTTTAAGACAAAGAGCACTCATGGAGTGCCCTTTGTCGTTGGAGTCAAGCGGTTTGTGATTTTAGTTCTTGCGTACAATGAGGATATAGGAATATACAATTATCAGTTTGGACGCCCTCCTATGCTAGAAGTAGAGGAGCAAGTGGTGTCCTTGATATTAAAATAGAAAGAGCTAAACCTATCTTTCTTCAAGAGAGTATGTGACTTGAATGTATTAATGAAACGGTTGCTTATTACTAAAATTAGATGATTGATGTAAAAGGAATTACTTTATTATGTTAGGGTAGTTTTCGGTACAAAATATTTGTTCCAAACTAATAGAGTCCTTTCCGGTTTAAAAGAAGCTAAAATAGGTTGAAATGCAAGTCTATCCTGTTGGGACTTTAAGAACAAAAAATTGAGAATCTGTTTCTTTAAGATTTTCTATTTTCATATGGCAGAAGGATGAGTTAATGTTGATTTTGAGTTTCTCCTTTTGAACATATGTCTATAAGTTGTGATTTATTAGACATTATGTGTTTTTGTAGAGTAGCGCTTTGCGTGACTTTAATAAAAATGTACCCCATCATTTATTTTGGTGGGGTTTTATAGTTAATGAAGTTTTAAAACTCCATATATCGAGTTAAATGTTAACAGAAATATGACGATATATTGTATTTTTGTTTGAAATAAAATTATAATCTAATACAAAAAATATGAAAGTTACTGTAGTAGGAGCAGGTGCCGTAGGGGCAAGTTGCGCAGAGTATATTGCTATCAAAAATTTTGCTAGTGAAGTTGTTTTACTAGACATTAAAGAAGGATTTGCAGAAGGAAAGGCAATGGACCTTATGCAAACAGCATCGCTAAATGGATTTGATACAAAATTGACAGGTTCTACCAGTGACTATTCTAAAACAGCTAATAGTGATATCGCTGTGATAACCTCAGGTATTCCTAGAAAACCGGGAATGACAAGAGAAGAACTTATTGGAATTAATGCAGGAATTGTAAAGTCTGTAGCCGCAAGCTTAGTAGAGCATTCTCCTAATGTGATTCTTATCGTAGTATCTAATCCTATGGATACGATGACTTATTTAGCACATCAAGTAACGGGACTTCCTAAGAACAGAATTATAGGAATGGGTGGAGCTCTAGATAGTGCTCGTTTTAAATTCAGATTAGCAGAGGCTCTTGGAGCGCCTATATCAGATGTAGATGGGATGGTTATAGGCGGTCACTCAGATAAGGGAATGGTTCCTTTAACGAGAATGGCAACAAGAAATTCTGTGTTAGTTTCAGAATTCCTAACTGAAGAAAGATTAAATCAAGTAAAAGAAGATACTAAAGTGGGTGGGGCTACACTTACAAAGTTATTAGGAACATCTGCTTGGTACGCTCCAGGAGCTGCTGTAAGTGGATTAGTGCAGGCCATCGCTTGCGACCAGAAAAAAATATTCCCTTGTTCAGCACTTTTAAGTGGTGAGTATGGACTAAATGACCTGTGTATAGGTGTGCCAGTTGTTTTAGGAAGAAATGGAATAGAAAAAATAGTAGAGATCAAACTCTCTGACGCAGAAAAGGCGCATCTTAATGAAAGTGCAGCAGGAGTTAAGAAGACCAATGGACTTCTTAATGCGTAATAATAAATGACACAGTTTTAGAAAAAGCAATCATTAATTTAAGGGAGTTCTACTATTTTAGTAGAGCTCTTTTTTTTGCCGAAGAAGAAATATTATTCATAAGCTATTTAGTTTTAATTGACTATGAGAGTGTTAAAGTATTGTGCTCTTGACCGATTTAATTCTTTTTTTTAAAGAAATCCAGTTAACTTAGTACACAATTAATTAATAATCATATCAGATGAAAAAAATTACTAGATCCCTATTAGAGAGGGTTTTTTTGGCATTTATTTTTACTTTTGTACTAGCGTTTAACTCCTATGCACAGAATGATCCTTTTGCTATAAGGGTTCAGAACGACTATGTCTCTTTATCCGAAAATATAGATACATTTCAATGGAGTCAATTGGGAACAGACTCAGAGATTAATAATGGGTATTACGTTTGGATTCAATTTTATGAAACTCCAATACAAGATATCCAAGATGCATTTAAGTCAAAAGGGATAGACTTGATTGATTTTATTGGGTCGAGGGCATACCTGGCCAACGTCCCGTCTAATATTACTCCAGAATATTTAAAGAGTCAAGGTGTCAGGGCGATAGCACAAGTACAAGGCAAATATAAATTGTCGGAGAATTTAAGGCTAGGCGTTATAGGTGATTGGGCTGTGCGTGGAAACAATATTCGTGTTACACTTCTGTATCATGATAATTTTAACTCAGACTATGTGATTCAGGATCTAGCTACAAAACAAATTAGTGTAGAGCAAGAATACAAAGGACATACAGCCATTGATTTATTAATACCAAACAACTGTCTTGAAGAACTTTCTAGTTTACCTTATGTAAAATATATTGAAGTAATTGTAGCCCCGGCGGTTAAGGAAGACACTCCTGCACGGGTTCTGCATAGAGCGGCAGGATTAGATACTCAGACTGATGCGGGTAGAAATTATACAGGTGCAGGCATTGGAGTCATGGTAAGAGATGATGGGATTGTAGGCCCGCATATTGATTTTCAAGGTAGAATAGATAATTCACAAACTTCTGGAACGGGTCAGACTCACGGAGATGGGGTAGCAGGTATCCTAGCTGGTGCCGGAAACTTAAATCCTAATAATAGGGGTATGGCTGCTGGGTCAAATATTTTTGTAGTGAATTACGTTCCTAATTTTTTAGATTCTGCTACCACAGGTCTTATTAATGATGGCAGTGTACAAATTACGAACTCCTCTTACGGTGATGGTTGCAATGGTGGTTATACTCTTGGGGCTCGCACTGTTGACTCACAAATTAATGATATACCAAGTTTATTACACGTTTTTTCTTGTGGTAACTCTAACAATGTTGATTGTGGTTATGGTGCTGGAAATCAATGGGGAAATATTACTGGGGGTCATAAACAAGGGAAGAATGTAATTGCTACGGCAAATGTATTTTTTGATGGTTCTTTAGTAGGTTCCAGTAGTCACGGTCCAGCAACAGATGGTCGTATAAAACCAGATATTACTGCAAATGGTCAGAACCAGATATCAACTAATGAGAATAATGCTTATCTCTCTTTTGGAGGAACTTCAGGAGCTTCTCCAGGTATTGCAGGTATTTCTGCACAATTGTATGAGTTGTATGGAGAATTTAATAATGGAGAATTACCTCAATCTGCATTAATAAAAGCTACCTTACTAAACACAGCAAATGATGCAGGAAATGTAGGTCCAGATTTTAGATTTGGATGGGGTATTGTAAATGGACTTAGAGCGGGAAAGTTACTAGAGGATGGTCGTTTTTTAATGGATACGGCTACTCAAGGATCAACAAATACTCATACTATAAATGTCCCAGCAGGAACAACGCAAGTTAGATTTATGGCATATTGGGCAGACCCAGCAGCAGCCTCTGGAGCAACAACCGCATTAGTAAATGACTTAGATTTAGTAGTAGAAGATCCATCTTCTACTAATTTATTGCCGTGGATACTAGATTCTACTCCTAATCCAACTGCTTTAAATCAACCCGCTACTAATGGCGAAGATCATTTAAATAATATGGAGCAGGTTTTAATAAATAACCCGCAAGCTGGTGATTATACGATTTCCGTTTCTGGATTTGATGTGCCTGTAGGGCCTCAAGAATACTTTGTAGTATATGAAATTATTCAAGATCAACTTACGGTGACTCATCCTAATGATGGTGAACGTATGGTGCCAGGATCTAATGAAGTAATACATTGGGATGCGATTAATACAACAGATGATTTTATAGTGGAATATTCTGCAGATGGAGGATCTAATTACACAAATATTGCTACTGTAAATGCAGGAGTAGATTTCTTTATATGGAACGTTCCATCAGAAATTACTGGACAAGGTAAAGTAAGAGTAACAAGTGGTAATGCGTCAGATAATTCAGATGGAATATTTTCCATTGCTAATCAAGTAACAGGACTAACGTTAGATCAGGCTTGCCCTGATGATACAACGTATACTTGGAATCCTGTAGATGGAGCTACTAGTTATGATTTATATATTTTGGGAGACCAAGAAATGGAGATTGCAGGAACCTCGTCAATAAATAGTATTACCGTTCCCACAACGAATATAGATGACCCAATTTGGTATGCTATTACTGCAAGTAATGAAGCTGAAGGATGGACAAGTGAACGCACGATAGCTTCCTTTTATGAAGGTGGTATACTTAATTGCGTGTTGAATAATGATCTTAGAATCGCTCAAATCCTGAGTGGTGCGGCTAATTTTTCTGGAGCCTGTGGTGCTGCAGATGGAATTGTGAGCGCGACTATTGAGAATAATGGAATGATGGATCAAACAGATTTCTTGATTAGCTATCAACTTTCGGGACAGAGTACCGTGGAAGAAACATTTTCGGGAATATTAGCTCCCGGGGAATCCATAGATTATGAATTTACTACTACACTAGATATTCCTGATAATGGAGACTATAGTCTTGAAGTGAATGTTAGCGCAGAGGGAGATGAATTTGCAGATAATGACGCCTTAAATATTGAATTTTTTGTACAAGTATCAGCAGAGACTATTCCTTTTGAAGAAGATTTTGAAACCAATGGATTCCCTGGAATTGGTTGGAGTATTATAAATGTTGATAATGATGATACCTGGGAAGAAATAAATGTTCTAGGAATTGAAGGAGTAAATACAACTACTGGTTTTGTGAATAATTTTACATACGACGCTGGCGGTTCTGAAGATATGATACAAACATTAATTTTCGACTTAGATTTAGATGATCCTGTTTTGATTTTTGATCTTGCTAAGGCGCAGTTCTCAACTGCTTTTAGTGATGGATTGCGAATAGATATTTCGGTAGATTGCGGAGTATCATTCACATCTATTTACGAAAAGGATGGTCTAGAATTATCAACTATAGAAGGATTTCAAACTACTGTCTGGACTCCAGCTTCTGGCGATGATTGGCGTACAGAAATAATAGATTTGATTTCATATCAAGGACAAACGGCTATGTTTAGAATAGTTAACATAGGAGGTTTTGGTAATAGTACTTTTGTAGATAATATTAATGTTGGTGAAGAAGAAGCTCTTGCCTTGGAGGATACAGAACTAACTAATATTTCAGTATTTCCAAACCCTGCTAGCGATCAAGTTAATATAGTCTTGCCTAATACAATTAGTGGAATCACTACTTTTAACATCACAAATAATTTAGGTCAGGTAGTACTAAAGTCTGGAAATGAATTTACTTCTTCTCAGGTAAGCTTAGATATTTCTAATCTATCACAAGGAATCTACTTTATTACAATTGAAAATAATAATCAGCGTACTATTGAAAAATTGATTGTACGATAAGGTAATCTAATTCGCTTTCGCGAAAGCGCAACATTCATAAATGAATAGGCAAGCCTCAGGCTTGCCTATTTTATTGGTGCCTTTACGAAACCGTTGAGGTACTACTTATCATTAAAAAGTATTGTCGAATCCTAAAGTATACTTTATATTTGCACGTTCTTTAAAGGAAATTATGTCTTAGGACTTATGAAAAACACTTGGTATTTAGGAATATTAGTTTTTGCTCTAGCTTTTGTTGGGATGAGCATAGATAAATCTGCCAGTGCTAATCAAGAAATAGTTCTAAAATTCACAGAATTTGAGGTAAGTGAGTTAGAGACACAAGAGATACTGCACTTTGTGAAGTCTCGGCTACAAGAGCTTGCTATAGGAGAGATACAGATACATCAATCTCAAAAGGGAACCTTAAAAATCACATATTATAGTGATGTAGAGGTTGCCGTAATAAAGGAGCTCCTTTCTAACAAGAATAGTTTTGCTTTAGAAGGTGGTGTATCAGATTCTGAAAAGCGAAACCCATTGCCAGAAGACTTAGATCTGGCTAGCTACCAATTGGATGTGTTTGAAATTCAAGTATCTAAGGACATAGCAGGTGCTTCGGGTACTGTGGTTGAATTTAAGACAGAAAACATTCGATTCTTCACACCAGATGTGTATGGTTTTTCTGAACACTTAATAAAAGAAAAAGAGTTAAGTACGCAACGCGCGTATCATACTTTTAACGTTATTGCACTTGCAATAGGCGATAATTTTTGCACAGTTCCTCAAGTTCGCGCAGGGCCTGTTTTGGGGTAGACCTACTTGTCTACAACCAAAAAATTTCAAAAAACCAATTTACTTAATACATAACGATCTAAGATACATTATGATGATAATGTAGGATCATAAAAACAATTACAATGCAAAATAAAGGACTCATAAGAGTATTTGCGATTATTTTTGGCTTGGTATGTTTATACCAACTGTCATTCTCTTATTTCACAAATAAAACAGAAGCACAGGCAAAAGAATATGCAATATCTAAAGCTGGAGATAATTCAGATTTAAGAGATATTGAAGAAAGAGCTTATATAGATAGCATAGGGAAATCACCCATCTTTGCAGGAATCACTTATGATGATGCAAAGACTAAAGAATTAAAAAAGGGACTGGATCTTAAAGGAGGAATTAACGTAATTCTTCAAGTATCTATAAGAGACATTTTAGGAGGTCTATCTAATGAAAGTAATGACCCTGCATTTATTGCAGCACTAAACGCTACAGATGAAATTCAGAAGAATAGTCAGAACACCTATTTTGATGATTTTGTAACTGCTTTTGAAGCTCAAGGAGGTGATGCAAAACTTGCATCCCCAGATATTTTTTCTAATGTAATCCTTGCTGATAAGGTAGACTCCTCTATGAGTAATGGAGAGGTAGCATCCGTTTTAGAGAAAGAGATAAAAGAAACCATTATTTCTGCTTTTGAAACCTTACGTAATCGTATTGACAAGTTTGGTACTACTCAGCCTAATATTCAAAGTTTAGGTGATAATGGTCGTATCCTTATTGAGCTCCCGGGAGCAAAAGATATGGAGCGTGTAGTGGCATTAGTTTCGGCAAAGGCGCAACTTGAGTTCTATGAAACGCACTATGCAGGCGATGTAGTAAATTACTTAGGTCAGGCTAATCAAATACTGAAGGGTCTTAATATTGATTCAAAAAATGAAAAGGAAGAGACAGAAGTAGCTCAAGATTCTACACTAGATGATGCTGTAACAGATCTTTTAAAAGATGCAGATGCAGAGGAAGAAGAGGTAGAGCAAGATTTTGGACCTATATTTAATGTTTTCCAAATTAACCAAAGTGTAGTTCAGTTACCGCAATCTCCTACAGCTGGATATGCTGCAGTATCTGATACAGCAAAAATCAATGCCTATTTAAGTAACCCTGCCGCTATTCGTGCACGTCCAGCAAGCTTACGTTATGCAAAATTTGCTTGGGGAATCCCAGAAGCAGAAGGTGGTGAAGTAGTCCCTTTATACGCTTTAGAATCTAATAGATCTGGAGAACCATCTATGAACGGTGATGTGATTAACGACTCTGGTCAGGATTTTACGCCTACAGGTCAAGCTAAAGTAGATATTGCTTTTGAAGGTCAAGGAGTAAGTCAGTGGGCAAAACTGACTAGAACAGTAGCTGGAAAAGGAAATGCAATTGCCATTGCTTTAGATAATACAGTATACTCTGCTGCTACAGCAAGGCAGGAAATTAAAGGAGGTAATACAGAGATAACAGGAAACTTTACTGTAGGAGAGGCACAAGATCTTGCTACTGTTCTTCGTTCGGGTAAACTTCCTGCTTCTGCAGAGGTGATAGAAGCAGAAGAGATTGGAGCAACTTTAGGTAAGGAAGCTATTGATAGTGGTATCATATCTTTCTTAATAGCTTTAGTACTGGTATTAATTTGGATGGTATTCTATTACGGAAAAGCAGGTCTGTTTGCAGATGTTGCTTTGATTGTAAATATCTTATTCATTTTTGGAGTACTTGCTGGATTGGGAGCAGTGCTTACGCTTCCTGGAGTTGCCGGTATCGTATTGACCATAGGTATGGCAGTAGATGCTAACGTACTTATTTTTGAACGTATCCGTGAAGAAATAAGAAAAGGGAAGTCACAAAAAGATTCGATTAAGGATGGATTTAACAATGCATTATCGTCTATTCTTGATGCAAACATTACTACATTCTTAACGGCATTAATCCTATTCTTATTTGGTACAGGACCAGTTAAAGGATTTGCGGTTACCTTAATGGTGGGTATTGCTACTTCTTTATTCTGTGCAATTTTTATCACACGTCTATTCATTGATGGCTATGGTAAAAATGGAAAGTCACTTGCGTTCTCAACAGGATTTACAAAGAACCTATTTGTAGATACTAAGATTAACTTCTTAGGAAAACGTAAGATTGCTTATGCTATTTCGGCCGTATTGATGTTAATTGGTGCTGTTTCTCTAGTAACAGGAGGATTAGATGCTGGTGTTGATTTTGTAGGAGGTCGTTCGTACACAGTTCGTTTTGATCAGCCTATGAATCCAACAGAGGTAAGTGATAAATTAACCACAACTTTTGGAAGTGCCATTGTAAAAACCTACGGAGCAGATAATCAATTAAAGATTACTACCAAGCACCGTATTCAGGAAACAGGAGTTACCGTAGATACAGAAGTAGAGAAACAACTTTTTGAATCACTTGTAGAGTATCTTCCTGCAGGAATTACTTTTGATGATTTTAGTAAATCTTTTGAAGGTAAAAAAGTCGGTAAGATGAGCTACAACAAAGTAGGACCTACCATTGCAGATGATATTAAGAGAGGTGCATTAATAGCCGTTATCGGTTCGTTAATTGTGGTATTTTTATATATACTATTACGATTCAGAAGATGGCAGTTCTCTTTGGGTGCTGTTGCCGCGGTATTCCACGATGTATTAATCGTATTAGGAATCTTTGCTTTAACCAAGAATTTCATGCCGTTTGATATGGAAGTCGATCAAAACTTTATTGCGGCAATTCTAACGGTAATTGGATACTCGCTCAATGATACCGTGGTAGTATTTGACCGTATACGTGAGTATATCAAGGAGCACGGTTCTACACGAGGATTCTTTAATCTCATTAATCAGGCCTTAAACAGTACATTAAGCCGTACGTTAAATACGTCTGTGACTACATTAATTGTACTTCTTGCAATCTTTTTCTTAGGAGCAGATTCAATTAGAGGATTAATGTTTGCCTTAATCATAGGTGTACTTGTAGGTACCTACTCGTCACTATTTATAGCGACACCAGTAATGTTTGATACGGTACAAAAGAAAGGATTAAAAGAAGAAAAGAAAGAAGAAGAGGAGGCATAAGCTATCCTATAAGATTATTGAAAACCCGTTGCAGTGATGTAGCGGGTTTTTCTTTTTTTCACGCTTTCGCGAAAGCGTTATCACTCAAGGCATCGATACGTATAAATGTTTAAATTTTGATATGTAGACTACTATCATCATTATTAAAACCAAGTACTCAGAACCCATAATTAGGAGCCTGAAACTATTTCAGCTTATAACTCTGGACGCACTGCTCACAACTTGGTTCCTGACATAATGGCTTTCTCCATAAAAGGCACTATTTTTGCCCCACCAATCAAAAGTAATTATGAGTTTCTTCAAAAAAATATTCTCCAAAGAAAAGAAGGAGACTTTAGATAAAGGCCTTGAAAAATCTAAGACGAGTTTCTTAGATAAAATGAGCAAGGCAGTCGCTGGAAAATCTAAGGTAGATGAAGATGTCTTAGATAATCTAGAAGAAGTATTAGTAACCAGTGATGTGGGAGTTAAAACCACCATTAAAGTCATTGATCGCATAGAGGCTCGTGTGGCAAAGGACAAGTACTTAGGTACAGATGAGCTTAACCGGATTCTTCGAGAAGAAATCGCGGGTTTACTGAGCGAGACCAATACAGGTAATGCAACAGATTTTTCTATTCCAGAAGGAACTAAGCCCCATGTGATTATGGTAGTGGGAGTCAATGGTGCCGGAAAGACTACCACTATAGGCAAGCTGGCATACCAGTTTAAAAAACAAGGATTGAAAGTTGTACTAGGTGCGGCAGATACTTTTAGAGCCGCAGCCATAGATCAATTACAAGTGTGGGCAGACCGTGTAGAGGTTCCTATCGTAAAACAACAAATGGGAAGTGACCCTGCTTCGGTTGCGTTTGATGCCCTAGAGAGTGGTGTAAATCAAGGTGCAGATGTTATTATTATAGACACTGCGGGAAGACTACACAATAAAGTGAACTTGATGAATGAATTGACTAAGGTCAAACGTGTGATGCAAAAAGTGGTAGGCGATGCGCCTCATGATGTTTTATTAGTATTAGATGGATCAACAGGTCAGAATGCTTTTGAGCAGGCAAAACAGTTTACAGCAGCGACAGAGGTTAGTTCACTAGCCGTTACAAAATTGGATGGGACTGCAAAAGGAGGTGTGGTGATTGGTATTTCAGACCAATTTAAAATACCTGTAAAGTACATAGGCGTAGGAGAAGGAATAGAAGATCTCCAAGTCTTTAACAAAATTGAGTTTGTAGATAGTTTTTTTAAGTAATAGCTTACCATCCTTATACCTACGATATGCGCACTAAAACCCTTAAAAAAAATAAGATAAACGTAGTCACCCTAGGCTGTTCTAAAAACGTTTATGACAGTGAAGTCCTTATGGGACAGCTTAAGGCTAATGAGATGGATGTGGTGCACGAAGAAGAGGGTAATATTGTCGTGATTAATACCTGTGGGTTTATAGATAATGCAAAGGAAGAATCTGTAAATACCATTCTTGAGTATGCAAGACAGAAGGAAGAAGGAGATATTGATAAGGTTTTTGTTACGGGCTGTTTGAGTGAGCGTTATAAGCCAGATTTACAAAAGGAAATCCCTAATGTAGATCAGTATTTTGGCACTACAGAATTGCCGGGGCTCCTCAAAGCTTTAGGAGCAGATTACAAACACGAACTTATAGGTGAGCGCTTGACCACAACGCCTAAAAACTATGCCTATCTCAAAATAGCCGAAGGCTGTGACAGACCCTGCTCATTTTGTGCCATTCCATTAATGCGTGGGAAACACAAATCTAAACCCATTGAGCATCTCGTTACCGAAGCACAAAAACTGGCGGCAAATGGCGTAACAGAGCTTATACTAATTGCGCAGGACTTAACCTATTACGGTCTTGATCTCTATAAAAAAAGAAACCTTGCAGAGCTGCTCGAAGCGCTGGTAAAGGTTGAGGGTGTCGAGTGGATACGGTTGCACTATGCCTTCCCAACTGGCTTTCCTATGGAAGTGCTGGAGGTTATGAAACGCGAAGCTAAGGTGTGTAACTATCTTGATATTCCTTTACAACATATTGCAGATCCTATCTTGAAATCTATGCGACGAGGGACTACAATGGCAAAGACTAATGCGTTGTTAGAACGCTTTCGCGAAAGCGTACCAGAAATGACCATACGCACCACGCTTATTGTGGGCTATCCCGGAGAGACAGAAGAAGATTTTCAAACCCTCAAACAATGGGTGAAAGACCAGCGTTTTGAAAGGCTGGGATGTTTTACCTATTCTCACGAAGAAAATACGCACGCTTATAATCTGGAGGATGACGTGCCAGAAGAAGTAAAGATGCAACGTGCTAATGAAATTATGGAACTCCAATCCCAGATTTCTTGGGAGCTTAATCAACAAAAGATAGGGCAGGAGTTTAGGATTGTAGTAGATCGTAAAGAAGGCAATCATTTTGTAGGTCGTACGGAGTATGATAGCCCAGATGTAGATAATGAGGTGCGCATAGATGCGACTAAGTATTACCTAAAAACAGGAGGATATACTACTGTAAAAATCACTGCGGCAGAGGATTTTGATTTGTATGCAGAACCGCTGGAGATTATTGAAAAGCCAGTGCCTATGCACGCTAAGAAAAAAGCATAA
>JALZVV010000158.1 GCA_023299935.1 Dokdonia sp. | reverse complement strand
TGCTTTTGCCGGTTTCAAGAATGATTTCGATTTCTTTGGGCTCTCTTGTTATGGCATAATTATCTAAAATAGCTTCTCCGTTAATAGTAATAGCGATGCGATCATCATCTACTTTTCCTGCATCATAAATGCGTAGTGTGACTGTTGACTTATCTACAAAAATGTTGAGGTTTTCATTTTTTTTAATTGGTGTGCTTTCTAGTCTAGGTATTGCAATGGGTGTAGGTTCATTTTTTGTGATAAGAGGCTTTTCTTCTTTAGTTTTCTTAATAATTGCTGATTGGGCAGCCAGGGCAGGCTCTGTATTTTCTTCAATAGCATCCGTTTCCCTAAAAACCCTAGTAAAAATAAGCAAGCCATTAGAGCAGCTATCTCCTGTTCTTTTGCTGCTTGTGTACGGGCCGCTAAAGGCTTTTACGGTCTTTAAAT
The DNA here is from genome assembly GCA_023299935.1 of Dokdonia sp. GTDB lineage: Bacteria > Bacteroidota > Bacteroidia > Flavobacteriales > Flavobacteriaceae > Dokdonia. The sequence goes on along the minus strand of JALZVV010000158.1, from coordinate 12,561 downwards.
CCTTTACCATCCCTACAAAATCCAGAATGCAATAGTCCTTCTGAGGAACATCAGACTTTGTCCAGACTAAATAAGAAGCTTTAAACTGAAGTATGTTTTTCTGGGCATTATAAACCCCTCTAATGTAATACAAACTCTCATCAGGGCCACCATAATCTACAATAGCTCGTCCTTGGATATTCTCATTAAAGAACTCAAAATCTATATGATATGCTGTAAAATCCCCGCTCTCATAGGTTTGTACTCCCACATAATTATACTGCTCTATTTGTGCTTTTAATGCAGGTGGCAGGAGTGCAAATAGGGTCGTAATTAGTATTGGAAGGAGCCTCAAATCTTTATCTGTCTATCTATCTGCTGGTCTAAGGAGATAAAGGTTTCTGTTCGTGACACTCCGTCTATGGCTTGAATTTTTTTGTTTAGTAAATGCATTAAATCTTCATTGTTCTTGCAGAGTATTTTAATGAGAATAGACCAATTTCCTGTGGTGTAATGGCATTCTATTACCTCTGGAATGTCCTCAAGTTGACGCACGGCCCGTGCATTATTTGCCGCTCTATCTAAATAGACTCCTATAAATGCCATCGTACGGTATCCTAAAATTTTAGGATCTACAATAAATTTAGAACCAGCAAGAAGTCCTGATTTTTCAAGTTTACGAAGCCGTTGATGAATAGCCGCTCCAGAAATGCCAACTTTTCTTGCAATTTCCAGAATAGGTTTTCGAGCGTCCTGCATGAGTTGACGCAAGATAATTTTGTCAATCCCATCTATAATAAGTTCGTCATTTTTGATTTTCACGTAAGTGCACTTTTAGATTGATAGTCTAAAGTACATAAATAGTTTCAAATAGAAACTAGCTTCCTATATTATCCGGATTGTATCCTAAATAGGGCACGTGATATTCTTTAAAAACAACACCATAGTCCTCAAGCTCCTTTAAGATGGGTTCATAAACCTCTTTTGTTATAGGGAGTTGGACACCTGGTGTGGTGATCTGTTTATTAAGAATTCGTAAGGTAGCAATTGCAACAGGTAGGCCTACCGTTCTTGCCATGGCGGTGTTTATCTGGTCATCACCCACGCTTACCATCGTAGCATCTATTTGTTTACGCTCTCCGTCTAGTTCATATCCAAATTTATGATACATCACAATCATATCTTTATCTTGTGGGGCTAATGTCCATTTATCCTCTAATATGCGTTGTAAGCATTGGGCTGGTGTAGCGTTTTTTAAGCCTATTTTCTTTTTGGGGTTAAAAAAATCTAATTCCAATAATTTGTCCCAGAGTACATCGTCTTGATCTATTTTAACGTGATGTCTAAGTTTTAATTCCACAGAGTCTGTTGGAGAATAGGGTAAGAAGAGATTAACAAAATCCCTATAACTCATATTCTCTGTTTCCTGAAGCGTATAACTGTCATCTGTCATTCCCATCATTACAAAAATATGCCAAGCCTTAGAAAAGCCCACTCGTCTTAAGGTGCCTCGATATAGGGTTGGAATATCATCTAATCCATACACTGATCGGTATTTAAGACTATTGCGATTTGCGTATCCTTCAAACCGCCCGTATCCCTCAACCTGAAGAAATTCTGTTCTTCTAAACAATCGCTGGTATGGAATATACTTATAGCTTCCTTCTTGAATAAACTCTGCAGCTCCACCTTGTCCAGCAAGAACGACATTGCGAGGGTTCCAAGTAAATTTATAATTCCATAAATTGGTGTCACTTTCTGGGGCCACTAAGCCTCCAGTAAAGCTTTCAAAAAGCAACATTTTACCCCCATTATCCCGAATGCGATCAATTACTTGCATTGCACTCATATGATCGATGCCAGGATCTAATCCTATCTCGTTCATAAAGACAAGACCTTTTTCTTTAACACTTGGATCTAATGCCTGCATTTCCTCAGAAATATATGAGGCAGTAACCATAGACTTATTGAGGCGTACACAATCTTTTGCAACTTCAATATGAAAACGCGCCGGTAGCATAGAAACTACTATGCTGGCTTTTAATATTGCCGCTTCTCGTTCTTGTTTATTAAACACGTCTAGCTTAAAGGCTTCGCCATTGGGGTGATCACCTACTAGAGCTAGAGCATTGTCTAGTGAGATATCTCCTACAATCACTCTAAGATTTTCTTTATCAGATTTATTTAAAAAATAAAGAACCAACTGTGAAGTTGATTTACCAGCTCCAATAACTAAGACAGTGCGTGTTGACATAATAGGTTGTAAATTTGTGTCCACTAATGTAGGTAATTGCAAGTCTATAGTACAAGAAATCTTATGAACAAAAAATTAGTAATTACAGGAAGTATTTTTGGGTTTTTAGCAGTTCTAACTGGAGCATTTGGAGCACACGGTTTGGAAAAATTATTGCCCCCAGATAGTATTGCGACTTTTGAAACAGGGGTTACATACCAGATGTATCACGCCCTATTATTGCTAATACTTCCCACCTTGCCGCTAACTATAAAAACAAAGAGGGTATTGTTTTTTCTTCTACTCCTTGGCATACTATTTTTCTCGGGTTCTATATATGGATTGGCAACAAATGCTCTGTCTTTCTTCGACTTTAAAAAGATAGCCTTATTAACTCCATTAGGAGGAACCTTGCTTATAACCGCTTGGGGAGTTCTTATTTTTAATTTTATTAAGATAAAAAATAATAAATAAGACAATTTTAAGTCGCTAAATCAGTCGTGTTTTTTACCTTTGTGCTGTAAAACAACATAATAAATTTGCTTTTATATGGATGTATCTGCTTCAGCTACGAAAACGATTTCGTTAACTCCTTACGGAATCAACAACGCCACAGTTCATTATCAATTAGAATCTCAAAAATTACAAGCGATTTCTATTAAAAAAGGAATGGGCAAAGAAGCCTCTTCGGGAGCTTTGGCAATTAATACGGGCAAGTTTACCGGACGTTCTCCTTTAGATAGATTTATCGTAAAAGACACAAAAACAGAAGATTTAGTTTGGTGGGGAGATATTAATCTACCTTTTGAAGAAGATGCTTTTGCAAAATTAAAAACTAAAATCACAACTTATCTTTCTAACAAGGAATTGTATGTGCGTGATGCTTATGCTTGTGCAGATCAAAATTACAAGCTAAACATAAGGGTAATTAATGAATATCCTTGGAGTAATATGTTTGCTTACAATATGTTTTTAAGACCTACTGCAGAGGAGCTTAAAAATTTTGACCCAGAGTGGACCATACTTAATGCCCCTGGATTTCTGGCAGATCCTGAAGTAGATGGTACTAGGCAAGCAAACTTTGCCATATTAAGTTTTACAGAAAAGACAATCATTATTGGAGGGACAGGATATACGGGAGAGATTAAAAAAGGAATTTTCTCTGCACTTAACTTTATCCTGCCTGTGGAGAAAAACACCTTACCTATGCACTGCAGTGCAAACGTAGGTGATAATGGAGAGACTGCCATTTTCTTTGGTTTATCAGGAACAGGTAAAACAACCCTTTCTGCAGATCCTGCTCGCAAATTAATAGGAGATGATGAGCACGGTTGGACTGCAGAAAACACAATATTTAATTTTGAAGGAGGTTGCTATGCAAAGGTGATTAACCTTTCTCAAGAAAATGAACCCGATATTTATAATGCCATTAAACCAGGAGCGATTCTTGAAAACGTGGTTATGAACGAGGCTGGTGAAGTAGATTATAAAGATACTAGTATTACACAAAACACGAGAGTTAGTTATCCTATTCATCATATTAATAATATAAAAACGCCTTCTCTGGCAAATAATCCTAAAAACATATTTTTCTTAACCGCAGATGCTTTTGGGGTACTACCTCCCATCTCTAAACTTACTCCTGGTCAAGCGGCCTATCATTTTATTAGTGGGTATACGGCTAAGGTAGCAGGTACAGAAGCTGGGGTAAATGAGCCACAACCTTCTTTTTCTGCATGTTTTGGAGCGCCTTTTATGCCATTACACCCTACCAAGTATGCAGAGATGTTAAGCAAGAAAATGCAAGATGTAGGAGTTAATGTCTGGTTAGTAAACACAGGCTGGACTGGAGGACCTTATGGGGTAGGTAGTCGTATGAAACTTAAATATACAAGAGCGATGATTACTGCAGCAATGAATGGAGAGCTGCCAGGTGAGATTAATAAAGATGACTATCATATTCACTCCGTTTTTGGACTTGCGCAGCCTAGAGTCTGTCCAGGAGTCCCTACAGAAGTATTATCATCTAGAGCCACTTGGAATAATGATAAGGGCTATTATGAAACTGCAAATAAATTAGCAAAATCGTTTAAAGAAAACTTCCGTCAATTTGAAGATTACGCTAATGAAGAAATTATGAATGGTCAACCTCCACTTGGATAGAACCGTATAAAGTAACTTTCGGCGAGAGCTTATAATTAGAAACGAAAGGCGTTTGATTTACATCAATCGTCTTTCTTTTTTTACGCTTCCCGATAATGCATGGACAAGTTTCGCGAAAGCGTAATTTGTCCATGCATTATTATTAATTATGCTAAAAGCCGAGAAGAGTCAAAACAGAGCATACAAGCATTTCTAGGGATTTAGAAAAAAGTATTCTAGGTATTGTCCACTAAAAACTACCGCTCTATTTTTTTAGTAAGCTTGGGTTTAATTTTGGCATTTGCCAGATACACTCCGGTAACAATTACTAATGAAGCTACAAATTGTAAAGTAGTAAACTTCTCACCATCAAGAATGCCCCACATTACTGAGATAATAGGCATTAAATACGTAACCGAAGAGGCAAAAACAGGATTGCTTATCTGGACCAGACGGTTAAACATGACTTTGGCGGCTGCCGTTCCTAGAATAGCAAGAACTAAAACATAACCGAGAGAAGTCTGTACTTCAGGATTTGCTAGTAGTTCTGCCTTAAAGAAACCTGTATTGGCAAGTAGTAGTATAGCAGGAATAACGATAAAAACAAAATTTCCAGTAGCAATAGCCATCGCGCTTATATCCTGCATATAGCGTTTAATGATATTAACATTAATAGCATATAACAAAGTGGCAAAAATAACGAGTAAAGCATACCAATAGTTCTGATCTGGATTTACTTGTGAGCCTATAAGAATTAGAGCAATCGCACCTGTGAGACCTAGTAATATTCCGGCTAATTGTTTTTTGACAAATCTCGCTCCAAAAATAATAACTCCCAGTATCAAGGTAAGAAGAGGGACGCCAGAATTAAGAATAGCTGCCACCGAACTATCTATTTCTGTCTCTGCATAAGCAAAGAGATAAACAGGGATTCCGGTTCCTAAAACACCTGAAATGATGACCCATTTCCAAGAAGCTTTTTCTATAGTTCTAAGACTTTTCCATCCAATGATTAAAAGAAAAAAAGCAGTAAAAACAATTCTAACAGACCCCAATTGAACAGGGGTTAGTCCCACTAGACCTTTTTTGATAAGGATAAAAGAACTTCCCCAGATAATGGATAAAACAACGAGGTAAACCCATTTAAGCGTAGTGTTTTTCATAGCTCTTTATAGAAAGGCAAAGTTCGTGAATTCCTAGCGTAGTATTGTATATTAAGTCTGTAAAAATTAAAGGAGGATAATACGATTTTCTATCCCACTGGCTAGACAATCTTTGATCTGCCTTTCACTAGTCCAAAGTTTAAAATTAGAACTAATTGCTCCACTTAATGGTCTCCATCAAATGCCTGATGTCATTTTTGAGATAAGCAGCAGCGGGAAAAATACTATCGTAGTTAGGCTTTGCATTAAAATAGATAGAACCCGTTATAAAATGTTTTGTGCTGTCTGTTACATAGAACTGAGACTGGGAGGCAGCGTTGCCACTTACGTCATAAAACATTCCGTAAACGCCTTGCTGTTTATTTATATATTTTTCTTCTAAAATATTATCTGCCTTTCTAGTATGCTCATAAGTAAGTTTTTGTGCATCCTGAAGCAAGGTGTTTATATTGTCTGCAACACTTCTGTAGGTTAGAAATAATGTGCCATTAAGTCTGGGGTACTCAATTGTAGCGTTACAATTATCTTGAAACTGGACGGAGCCGAGCATATTTTTTTGAAAAGTATAAGAACAAGGACTCTTGGTAGCTGCATATTGAGCCTTGGGGTATTCCAGGCTTAAGAGAGCCTTAGGTTTAGGCAAAGTGTCTCCACCACAGCTACTTGCTATCAAGTTAAGTAATATGAAGGAAAGAAGAATGCGAAGCTTCATTATAGTATTGTAAATTTTATTTGTTTGATACGTTTTTTGTCCATTGCCTCCACGGTAAACGCATAATTTGTATAGTTTATTACTTCATTTTTACGTGGAAATCCTCCTGAGATTTCAAGAACAAAACCCGCTATGGTTTCGGCTTCACCTTTTTTAGATTCAAAAAGGCTATTGTCTTCTAGCTCTATTATACGATAGAAATCCTTTAGTGATGTTTTGCCGTTAAAAATATAGTTTCTATCATCTATTTTGGAGTAGATAATATCTTCATCATCAAACTCATCACTAATATCTCCTACGATTTCTTCAATAATATCTTCTAGGGTTATAAGACCACTTGTTCCTCCATACTCATCTACCACGATAGCAAGATGATTTCTCTGTTCTTTAAATTCAGCTAGTAAATCATCTAGTTTTTTGTTTTCAGGGACGAAATACGGTACACGTAATAAGGTGTTCCAATCAAAACTTGTCTTGCTCAAATGTGGGAGCAGGTCTTTTATATACAAAATCCCGGTTATGGTGTCTATGCTTTCTTCGTAAACCGGAATTCTTGAGAAGCCTTTGTTAATCACTAGGGGTAAGATGTTTTTATAATCATCTTGTTTATTGAGGGCAAAAATATCCATACGTGGTTGCATGGCTTGCTTGGTATCTGTATTTCCAAAGGAGACAATCCCTTGTAGTATTTTTTGTTCTTGGGGGGTAGTGTCTTCTTCACTTGCAAGCTCTAGTGCTTGAGATAATTGGTCTACATTAAAGTTTGATTTCTGGCCTCCCAATTGTTTCTGTATCCATAAGGTGACACTTTTCATTGGTGTGCTAAGCGGGCTAAGGATAGTATCCAATACTTTGAGTGGATAGGCCATAAATAGGGCAAACTTTTTATTATTACGGCTAGCATATATTTTTGGTAAGATCTCTCCAAAAAGTAAAATCAAGAAGGTAATAATTACTACTTCTATTAGAAACCTAAGATCAATCCCGAAAAGAGTAGTGTTGAGCTTCCCAAAAAGCTGCTTGCCCAAACTCGCAAAGAGTAAGACAATTGCAATGTTTATGGTATTGTTTGCTACAAGAATAGTGGCCAGTAATTTTTTAGGCTTATCTAGTAATTTTTCTACAATAGTAAGCTTCTTGTTCTCATCTTCATCTTGTTCTAAATCTGTAGCGTTAAGAGAGAAAAAAGCAACTTCTGCACCACTTATTAATGCAGAACATAGCAATAAAATGAGCAATACGATTATACCTAGCACTACAGAACCTAGGAGTAAAGGTAAAACAAGAAAAACGGGTTCAGGATCAGGATCCAATGCAATAAGATTAATTAAACTTTATGTTAGAACGGCAAATCATCCTCTGGTGCATGTGCAGTATTTGTTTGTTGTTGAGATGGAGGGTCGGTATTTTGATTAGACTGACTCACTTGAGGCGATGCGGTAGGAGCAGTAGCGTTCATGCCTTGTTCTCCTTTAGGAGATAAAAAGGTAAAATCTGTACATTGTATTTCTGTACTATAGCGATCTCTGCCCTGGTCATCTGTCCATTTTCTGGTTTTGAGCCTTCCTTCTATATAAACTTTGTCTCCTTTGTGGAGATATTTTTCACAAACTTCGGCAGCTTTATTACGCACAACAATATTATGCCATTCAGTATTGCTTACGCGCTCACCGGTAGTACGGTTAGTATATTCTTCATTTGTAGCCAGCGGGAAACGACCTATGCTACCACCACCTTCAAAATAATGCATTTTTACCTCGTCACCCGTATGACCTATTAAGATCACTTTATTTATTGTTCCTGCCATAGTATCAAATATAAGAAATATTAAGAGGTAAATGAGTCAATAAATCGAGATATAAGAATAGGAACAGGCAGGGTTTTTATATCAGGTAGCGGCATAGCATTTTTACCTAGATCGGTTACTCTTACAATCCAGAAAGTGGTGTACAAATGTTGATGCGATAGTTTATGAACAATGGGGCTTTGATTATACTGCTCTAAAGACAGGAGCTCGTAAGGAGCTAGTTTTTCTTTGACTAGAACGCTTTCGCGAAAGCTATCCTTAGCATAGCCCATAGTGTGCGTTTCTTCTTTATCAAGTTCAACAACCGGAAACTCATAGAGTCCTTGCCAGATACCTTTTCCAGTTCTTTGGTTTAGGATGGTCTGATTGTCTTCAGAAAGAAACACTAAGTAGTTGAGATACCGTTTTTTTATTTTAACCTTATTAATCTTTACAGGCAGTTTTACTATAGTGTTGGTTCTAAAGGCGACACAACGTTCTTGAAAAATGCACTCTAAGCAAGATGGACTTTTAGGTTTGCATTGTATTGCACCAAACTCCATAATAGCTTGATTAAAAGTGGCGGGTTGTTTTGGGTCAAGGAGTTCTTGGGCTAGGGCTTTAAACTCCTTTTGACCAGAAGTACTATTAATGGGAGTTTCTATTCCAAAAATCCTAGATAATACTCTGTATACATTGCCATCTACAACAGCAGTAGCTTCATTAAAACTAATACTAGCTATGGCACTCGCTGTATAATCACCAACTCCCTTCAATTTAAGTAATTCTTTATAGCTGGCGGGAAACATTCCATCTAGTTCATTCGCAATATATTGAGCGGTGGCGTGTAAATTGCGTCCTCTTGAATAATAGCCCAATCCTTGCCATAATTTAAGCACTTCTTCTTGAGATGCGGCAGCAAGATCCTGAACCGTTGGAAACGAACTCACAAAACGCTCATAATAAGGTAATCCTTGCGCAACTCTTGTTTGCTGAAGAATAATTTCTGAGAGCCAAATTCTATAAGGATCGGAGGTGAGCCGCCATGGCATCTCTCGTTTGTTGCGTAAGTACCACTTAATTAGATTATTAGGGAAATTCAAGATTATAAATGCTTTAGCTCAAAAGTATGTCTTATGTTCTTATATTTTAAAAGATTATGCTTGAAAATTTGATTTATTAATCATTATATTTGCGCACTTGAATTTTTAACCCCCTAAAATTAAAAATAATGACTAAAGCTGATATCGTATCAAGAATATCTGAGAAATTAGGTGTAGAAAAAAATGATGTACAAGCAACTATCGAATCCTTCATGGAAGAAGTAAAAGTGTCACTAGAAGGTGGTGACAATGTTTATCTAAGAGGATTTGGAAGTTTTATTATCAAAACAAGAGCAGAGAAAACTGGTAGAAATATTTCTAAGAATACTACTATCAAAATACCTGCACATAATATTCCAGCGTTTAAGCCTGCAAAGGTTTTTGTAGAAGGTGTTAAGACCAACGTCGCTGTATAATTTTAATTAACACTATTAAAGAACTAATTTATGCCAAGTGGTAAAAAGAGAAAAAGACACAAGGTAGCAACGCACAAGCGTAAGAAAAGACGTAGAGCAAATCGTCACAAAAAGAAAAAATAGTCTAGGCTACTTTTTCTTTTATTGTTCTTTGACATCGCATTAGTACTGCAACCTACACCTTGGGTAACAGGACTATTGCAACGAATTTATTGCACAAAGTATACAAGCTTGTATACAAATCACACCTGTGATAAATAATTGTATAAACATAATCCATGTGTTGCGCCTAGGCGTGATAGATAAAAAACACTAACAGAGTGAATAAAGAGTTAATTATAAGATCTAGTTCCTCAGCAGTTGATTTTGCCTTATTAAAAGATGGAAAACTTATAGAATTACATAAAGAAGAAGATGGTAATAAATTTAACGTAGGCGATATTTATATCGCAAATGTTAGAAAAACTGTACCTGGATTAAATGCTGCATTTGTAAATGTAGGATATGAGAAAGATGCATTTTTACATTATCACGATTTAGGGCCTAAACTCCCTACGCTTCTTAGTTTTATAAAACGTGTAAGCACAGGTAAATTACAAGACTACACCTTAAACGACTTTCGTTTTGAGAAAGATATAGACAAACACGGTAAAATAACCGAAGTCTTAAAATCTAAACAAAGCGTACTCGTACAAATTGCAAAAGAGCCTATTTCTACAAAAGGACCAAGAATAAGCAGTGAACTATCCATAGCTGGACGTTACATTGTTTTGGTGCCTTTTTCTGATCGAATTTCTATCTCTCAAAAAATCGAGAGCAATGAAGAAAAGGCAAGATTAAAGCGATTAGTAAAAAGCATTAGACCTAAAGGGTTTGGTGTAATAGTACGCACAGTGGCTCAAGGAGTGAAAGTGGCAGAACTAGATAAGGATTTACAAAATTTGGTAGACAAATGGACTACCATGAGTAAAAAAATTAAAGGAGCACATCATCCAAGTAAAGTACTCGGAGAGATGAACAGAGCATCGTCTATCTTACGAGATATTTTTAACGATAGCTTTACCGGGATTACCGTAGATGATGAAACGCTCTATTATCAAATTAAAGAATACGTGAGTGAGATCGCTCCTAAAAAGGAGAGTATCGTTAAGCTCTATAAAAGTGATGTTCCCATTTTTGAGAAACACGGGGTAGAAAGACAGATTAAAACGTCTTTTGGAAAAACCGTTTCTATGAGTAAAGGGGCTTACCTTGTTATAGAACATACAGAAGCTTTACATGTTGTAGATGTAAACAGTGGTAACAGATCTAATAAAGCAAAGAGTCAAGAAGACACTGCGCTAGAAGTAAATATGATCGCTGCCTCAGAAATGGCCCGCCAGCTTAGCTTGCGAGACATGGGAGGAATTATCGTTGTAGACTTTATAGACATGAATAAAGCCGATAACAGACGCAAGCTATTTAATCATCTCAAAGATGAGATGAAACACGATCGAGCTAAACACAAAATATTGCCGCCTAGTAAATTTGGATTGATCCAAATCACAAGGCAACGTGTACGACCTGAAATGAATATTAAAACCCGAGAGGAAAATCCAAACGGAGGAAAAGGAGAGATTGAAGCTCCTATAGTAATAGTAGAAAAATTACAGAGTCAACTCACGAGGTTATTAAAAAATGGCGATAAAAAAGTAACGCTTCATGCGCACCCTTTTGTCGCGGCCTATTTAACCAAAGGCTTTCCATCAATTCGTTCTAAATGGTTTTTAGAACACAAAAAATGGGTAAAAATTATGCCCAGAGATGCTTACACGTATCTTGAGTACCGTTTTACAGATAAAAGCGGTAAGGAAATAAAAGTTTAGACTAGAACCCTGTTCCTTTTAGGAATGGGGTTTTTTTATGCCTTTTGATAAAATATAAAAGAAATACTGTAAGCCGGCGCAACCATTTTGTCTATTCTAGGATTAACCTTATGTAATCATTAAAACAAACATTATGAAACAGACATTTTTCATTGCCCTATGCTTCTTGACGTTATTTAGTTGTAGTAACGACGATGAGATTCTGAAATCTACAGAAGAAATCGAAGATGAAACAGTTTCTGTTGATCAGGAAACTGAAGAGACAGATGATACGACTAATGATAGTGATGATTCGGATTCCGTGGTTTTTGTAGTTGGAGAGGAAGGGCCCGCTGGAGGTTTTATAATTTATGTAAATCAAGATCCAGATAGTTCTTGGCAATACATAGAGGCTGCTCCAATAGATATAGAGGGAGATATAGAGTGGGGCTGTGTATCTTCGCAACTATTTGATGATCAGAGTACTACTTCCATAGGGACGGGATTATTAAATACTACGACTATAGTAGATTTTCACGACGCCTTAGAGGACTATTATAATAATCCTGATCAGTGCGACTCAAGTAATAATGGAACAGTAGCAGCTAAAGTTGCTTTAGAGTTTGAATATGGCGGATTTTCAGATTGGCACTTACCATCAAGAGATGAGGGCCTTCTTTTTTACGACATATTATTTGATACCGGTTTAAGTGATTTTGAGACAGAAGGTCTTTATTGGACCAGTACAGAGCACCCTAACGCGATGGACGCAGCAGCGGCAATAAGTTTTGATGAAGATTCAGGAGATCAGCATTGGGGTTGGGTAGGTAAAAACTGGAATACAAGTGAAGTTTTACCTATATATATTAGAGCGGTTCGTTATTTTTAATAAAGTAATAGTAATTTAAAAAACCTGAACTTTGAAAGAAGTATCAGGTTTTTTTTGCTTTTGAGAAAGCAAGATCTTAGAATCTCGTACTTTTGGTGAGACGTGCATCAATTCACTAAAACATATACCCTAGAAGAAGCGAAACGCAGTATAGAAAGCTATTGTGCCTATCAAGAGCGCTGTCATCAAGAAGTGGTAAAAAAACTTAGAGATATGCGTATGATTCCTTTGGTTATAGACGAGATTATCGCACATCTAATCCAACATAATTTCCTCAATGAAGAGCGATTTGCA
>JALZVV010000157.1 GCA_023299935.1 Dokdonia sp. | reverse complement strand
AATACGGTGTTGCACGTCTGATATTACTCCGCCAAAGGTGAGTTCGCGATTAATATATTTTTCCAGAGTATAAAAATGAGAGACATTAGCATTACAAAAGGCCTTCATTTCTGTTTTAAAGTCATCCAGTGGGTGTCCAGAAATATAAACCCCTACCACTTCGCGTTCTCGTCTTAATTTTTCCATTGTTCCCCATTCTTCACAAGGAGGTACAATAGGCTCTGGTATTTGCACTTCACTAGCATCGCCAAACAAACTTACTTGAGCGCTGTTTTCATTTTCTTGATAGCGTGCACCATACTTTACTGCCTTTTCTAAAAAGGTAATCCCATCTCCTTCTTGATGAAAATACTGTGCTCTATGTGTTCCTAAGAATCCATCAAAGCCCCCAGCAAGCGCTAAACTCTCAAATGCTTTTTTATTTGCTGCACGTAAATCTACACGACGTGCAAAATCAAATACAGATTTGTACTTACTCTCTTGCCTATGCTCTACAATAGTGGCTACAGCTCCTGTTCCTACACCCTTTACAGCTCCCATTCCAAAACGGATAGCTCCATTATCATTAACCGTAAATTTTCTAAAGGATTCATTTACGTCTGGCCCTAATACTTCTAGTCCCATACGCTTAGCCTCTTCCATAAAGAAGGTTACTTGCTTTATATCTCGCATATTATTAGAAAGTACCGCTGCAAGGTATTCGGCCGGATAATGAGCCTTGAGGTATGCCGTTTGATAAGCAATCCAGGCATAACAGGTAGAGTGTGATTTGTTAAAGGCATAGGCCGCAAATGCCTCCCAGTCTGTCCATATTTTTTCTAGTTTATCTGCAGGATGCCCATTCTCGCCCGCCTGTTTAACAAACTTAGGCTTCATCTTATCAAGAACTTCCTTTTGCTTCTTACCCATTGCCTTACGCAAGACATCTGCCTCACCCTTCGTAAAGTTGGCAAGTTTTTGCGATAGTAGCATCACTTGCTCTTGGTAAACGGTAATACCATAGGTTTCCTTAAGGTATTCCTCCATCGCAGGAAGGTCATACTCAATCTCCTCTTCGCCGTGTTTACGCCTTACAAAAGAGGGGATATATTCCATAGGCCCCGGACGATACAGAGCGTTCATTGCAATCAAGTCTCCAAAAACCGTAGGTTTTAAAGATTGCATATGTTTTTGCATTCCAGGAGATTCATATTGAAAGATTCCTACTGTATCTCCTCTCTGGAATAACTCATACGTCTTCTCATCATCTAAGGGAAAATTCTCAGGATCTAAATCTATATCGTGGCGATACTTCACCAGCTTAACAGTATCCTTAATTAAGGTAAGCGTCTTTAGACCCAAGAAATCCATCTTGAGTAAGCCCGCTTCTTCTACTACTGAGTTGTCAAACTGAGTGACATACAAATCAGAATCTTTGGCCGTAGCTACAGGAACAAAATTGGTAATATCATCTGGTGTAATAATCACCCCACAAGCGTGTATACCCGTATTACGCAATGACCCTTCCAGTTGTTTTGCTTGTCGCAACATCTGCCCTTCTAAATCATCACCTTCAGAAAGATTAATAAGCTCGTTTACTTTTACGAGGTCATCTGCTCTAAATTTTGCTTTAAGCTCTTGATCACTTTTACCTATAATTTTGTTAAGCTTAGACATATTAGGAATAAGCTTTGCAATACGGTCTGCATCATTTAAAGGCAAGTCTAAGGCTCTCGATGTGTCTCTAATAGACGACTTAGCTGCCATCGTGCCATAAGTAATAATCTGCGCTACTTGATTAGCCCCATATTTATCAATTACATATTGCAATACACGCCCTCTACCTTCATCATCAAAATCAATATCAATATCGGGCATACTCACACGGTCCGGATTTAAGAAACGCTCAAAAAGCAAGTCGTATTTAATCGGGTCTATATTAGTAATCCAAAGGCAATAAGCAACTACACTTCCTGCTGCAGAACCCCTACCTGGGCCCACAGACACATCCATATTACGTGCCTCTCGTATAAAATCTTCTACAATCAAGAAATATCCAGGATAGCCTGTTTTTTCGATAACGTCTAGCTCAAAATCCAAACGATCGGTAATCTCCTCGGTTAGTTCGCCATAACGCTTTTTTGCTCCTTCAAAGGTTAGGTGCTTTAAAAAAGCATTCTCTCCACGCTTACCTTTATCTGCTTTATCTTCTTTAAACTGAAATGCTTCTGGGATATCAAAAGCAGGAAGTAAGACATCTCGAGCCAATTCAAAAGGCTCAATTTTATCGACCACTTCTTGCACATTCAAGATGGCTTCTGGCAAATCTGTAAAGAGCGTTTTCATCTCGGCACCACTCTTAAAATAGTACTCCTCATTAGGCAAACCATAACGGTAACCACGGCCACGACCTTTTGGGGTAGCAACTTTCTCTCCGTCCTTCACACACAATAAAATATCGTGGGCTTCGGCATCTGCCTTGTCTATATAAAAGGTATTATTAGAAGCGATAAGTTTGATGTTATGCTTTCGCGAAAGCGTAACCAACACAGGCATTACCCTATCTTCATCTTCCTGACCGTGGCGCATAAGCTCTACATAGAGGTCTTCTCCAAACTGTTCCTTCCACCAGATTAAAGCTTCTTCTGCCTGTTTTTCTCCTACATTAAGCACCTTGCTAGGCACTTCGCCATAAAGGTTTCCAGTAAGAACTATAATA
>JALZVV010000156.1 GCA_023299935.1 Dokdonia sp. | reverse complement strand
TTACTCACTCCACTTTGTGCAGAAATAACGGCCTTCTCTCCTATTGTAATACCACTAGTGATTCCCACTTGTCCCCAGATAGTCACTTCATCTTCAATGATCACACAACCAGCAATACCAGTTTGCGAGGCAATTAGCACTTTGCTGCCAATTAGGGTATCGTGACCCACATGAACTTGATTATCAATCTTAGTTCCTTCACCTATAGTTGTATCTCCAGACACGCCCTTATCAATGGTACAAGCGGCACCTATATCTACATTGTCTTTGATTACAACGCCGCCTCCCGATAACAATTTATCGTAACCCGCTTCTCTTTTTTTATAATAAAAAGCATCTGCTCCTAGAACAGTACTTGCGTGTATTGTTACATTATCCCCTATAACGGTATGATCATAAATAGCTACATTTCCGTGTATTACACAGTCTTTACCAATCTTCACATTATTTCCTATAAAAGCCCCAGGTTGGATTATGGTTCCTTCTCCTATACTGGCCGATGATGAAACTGTTGCAGCAGCGTGTTGAAACGGTTTAAAATGGGTAGTAAGTGTATTAAAATCTCTAAAAGGGTCATCAGATATTAAAAGTGCTTTCCCCTCTGGACAATCTACTTCCTTATTTATCAGAATTATAGTGGCAGCACTCTGTAGTGCTTTATCGTAATACTTGGGATGGTCAACAAAAACAATATCTCCTGAAGTAACAACATGAATCTCATTCATTCCCAAGACTGGAAAATTAGGAGTACCAACATAGCTGCAATCTAGTATCACAGCAATATCTTTTAGGGTTTGTGGCTTAGAAAATTTCATAGTTTAAATCTACTTCTTTTTTCCATAAATAATTGCCCTCGCAAACAAGAAATGAAGAAAGGGTATTTTAGAAAAGAAAACATCTAAATGATATCCAGTCTTATTAATCCAGTTTCCATAATTCTTATCGCCATATAACTTCAAGGATATAAGACCAGTAAATACCGTGAAGAAGTCAAAAAAATAATGGTCAAACGTAAAATTCTTTCGTATCAATTTAAAATCTTTATGAACTAAAGCATGTTCATCTGGAGTACGTTCTTTTTTGTTGAGCATTCTGTATAATTTGTACAAAGGATTCATATTAAGCGGTTCCAGAAATAGAATTTTCCCTCCTGGTTTCAATACACGATGGATATGATTTACAGATTGTTCAATATCAAGATGATGTAGTATGGCTCCTCCATATACGATATCAAAACTGTTATCAGGAAATGCAAGCTTATTGGCATCCATTAGGATAAATTCTGTCTCAAAACCTACATCTTTAGCATTATCTATCCCTTTATTAAGCTCTACTTGAGAAATATTGATACAAGTAAGCTTTTTAGGTACAACTCGTCCTTTTATCCAAGAAAGCCAAGAATGTGAACCTATCTCTAGAACATTCTGATCCTTAAATTCAGGAATAATTTTATCAAAAAGTTTTGCTTCACGCTTATAAGAATAGTAAAATGAATGCCTTCTGAGCTTTTTGATTTTGGTACGATCTAATTTGTTCTCGTTCCAATACTCAGCCTCAGTTTTTGCAATATCATCATTACTGCGCGTGCTTAAACTCATTATTCTTTTACCCGCTCTTTATAGGTTCCTTTAGTTGTATCTACTTTAATCTTGTCTCCTTCATTAATAAAAAGTGGCACATTTATACTTGCTCCGGTTTCTACAGTGGCTGGTTTAGTTGCGTTTGTAGCCGTATTTCCTTTAACTCCTGGCTCTGTACTTGTTATTTCAAGAATAACAGAAGCTGGGAGGTCTACAGATAACGGTGAGCCATCTTCAGAATTAATTAAAATAGTAACCACTTCCCCTTCTTTCATGAGATCGGGACGGTCTAGAGCATTCTCTTGCAAGGCTATTTGTGTGTAATCTTCAGTATTCATAAAGTGATACCCCTCACCATCATTATATAAGAACTGAAACTTATGCGTCTCTACACGCACTTCTTCTATCTTATGCCCGGCAGAAAAAGTATTATCAATTACTTTCCCTGTAGTCACACTTTTTAATTTAGTTCTAACAAAAGCAGGCCCTTTTCCCGGTTTTACATGTAAAAACTCAATAATTTTGAAGATATCGTGATTATAATGTATACATAATCCGTTTCTAATGTCTGATGTAGATGCCATATATTATTTTTTATCGTTTCAAACGATGTTAATATTTTTATTTTCTCTTGATTTCGCGCAAGCTTTAATTAAGAATTAAAATAACCTTTCATAATTCCACGTTGAGAATTACGAATAAATTGCAATATCTCATCACGCTCAGGAGTTGCAGCCATTTCTGCCTCAATAATCTGAACCGCTTGGGAATTATTGAAATTTTTCTGATATAGGATTCTAAAAATGTTCTGAATTTCTCTAATCTTCTCTGTAGTAAATCCTCTTCTACGCAAACCAATAGAGTTAATTCCTACATAACTTAAAGGTTCCCGTCCTGCTTTAACATAAGGAGGTACATCTTTTCTAACCAAAGAACCACCAGTTACAAATGCGTGACTACCAATTGTACAAAACTGTTGTATTGCTGCCATTCCTGCCAAGACTACATAATCACCTACAGTAATATGACCTGCTAGTGTGCTATTATTAGAGAAAATACAGTTATCTCCTACAATACAATCGTGAGCGATATGACAATAGGCCATAATCCAGCAATTGTTACCTACTTGAGTTTTCATTCTATCTGTGGTACCACGATTAATCGTAACACATTCTCGTATAGTGGTATTATCTCCTATTATAGTAACAGTATCCTCATCATTAAATTTTTTGTCCTGAGGGACGGCACTGATTACGGCTCCCGGAAAGATACTTACATTCTTGCCTATGCGTGCGCCTTCCATAATAGTTACATTGGACCCAATCCAACTCCCTTCTCCTATTACTACATTATTATGAATCGTAGTAAAAGGCTCTATTACTACGTTTTTTGCGATTTTAGCTCCTGGATGAACGTATGCTAATGGTTGATTCATAATCTAGTTGTTCTTAACTTTTACAATTTGTGCCATAATTTCGGCTTCAGAGACTAGTCTGCCATTTGCATACGCTCTCCCTTGCATCTGACATATTCCTCTACGTATAGGTGCCATTAAATCCAGCTTAAAAATTAAGGTGTCTCCTGGCACTACTTGTTGTTTATAGCGCACATTATCAATCTTCAACAAATAGGTGAGATAATTTTCTGGGTCAGGTACTGTACTTAATACTAATATCCCTCCCGTTTGTGCCATGGCTTCAATTTGTAACACACCCGGCATTACTGGAGCACCTGGAAAATGACCTACAAAAAAAGGCTCATTCATAGTTACATTTTTTATGCCTATCACCTTAGTGTCTGTAAGCTCTAAAATTTTATCAACTAACAAAAAAGGAGGGCGATGCGGTAACATCTCCATAATTTGATTGATATCTTTTACAGGGGTCGCATGAAGATTTACGTCTGGCACATAATTACGACGTTCTGCTTTTACTATTTTTTGTAGTTTCTTTGCAAATTGAGTATTTACATAGTGTCCTGGTTTATTGGCAATTATTTTACCCCGTATTCTAGTTCCTACTAAAGCAAGGTCTCCAATCACATCCAGCAATTTATGCCTCGCAGCTTCATTAGGGTGATGTAACGTTAAGTTATCAAGTATCCCATTAGGCTTTACTGCAATATGCTCTTTATTAAACGCAACACGCAATTTATCCATAGTGGCTTCAGATAATTCCTTGTCAACATAGACAATTGCATTATTAAGATCCCCTCCTTTAATCAATCCATGTTCCAATAACATCTCTATCTCATGAAGGAAACTAAAGGTTCTACTATCAGATATTTCATCTTTAAATTCTGAAAGATGTTTAATACTAGCATTTTGGGTTCCTAGTACTTTTGTACCAAAGTCTACCATAGTAGTCACCTGATACTCTTCTGAAGGCATTAAGATAATCTCACTACCAGACTCCTCATCAATATATGTAATGACATCCTTCACCACGTATTCTTCTCGCTCGGCATCCTGTTCTGTAACACCTGCTTTTTCAAGGGCTTCAACAAAAAACTTTGAAGATCCATCCATAATAGGCGGTTCTGACGCATTGAGTTCTATCAATAGATTATCTATTTCAAGCCCTACACAAGCTGCCAGTACGTGTTCTGTAGTTTGTATTGACACCCCATTTTTTTCAAGATTCGTACCTCGTTGTGTATTAGTTACTAGTGATGCATCTGCTGCTATAACAGGCTCTCCTTCTAGGTCAACTCTTTTAAATTTAAAGCCGTGATTTTCATCGGCGGCTTTAAAAGTCATTGTAACCTCTGCTCCTGTATGCAGGCCCACTCCCTTAAGAGTTATCTCATTTGCTATAGTTCTCTGCTTTGCGATAGCCTTACTCATGATTTATCTTTTTTTCCAGTTGGTTAACTGTTTGAACTATTTTAGGTAAGTTTTTAAAATGTACATAGGACCTATTCCAATCGTTATATCCAAATGATGGAGAACCCTGTAAAACCTCATCATCTTTAATATTGCGGCCTATACCTGATTGTGCCTGTACGCGTACTCTATTGCCTATAGTGATATGACCTGCAATTCCTACCTGTCCACCAATCAAACAATTCTTGCCTATTTTAGTCGATCCTGCAACGCCGGTTTGTGCCGCAATAGCAGTATGCTCACCTATCTCTACATTATGAGCAATCTGTATTTGATTGTCTAGTTTTACCCCTTTTCTAATGATTGTAGAACCTAGGGTTGCCCTATCAATAGTCGTTCCCGCACCTATATCTACGTGGTCTTCAATAATCACATTACCTGTTTGAGGTACTTTAGCATATTCTCCTTGCTCGTTTGGAGTAAAACCAAATCCATCTGCTCCTACTATAGCTCCACTATGAATATATACGGTATTACCTATTACACTTTCTGAGTATATCTTAGCCCCTGCAAAAATCACGCAATCATCGCCTATAGTCACATTATCGCCTATATATACATTAGGATAAATTTTTACATTATTGCCAATTTTTACATTCTCACCTAAATATGAAAATGCACCTATATAGATGTGTTCTCCATAAGTGGCGCTTTCTGCAATAAAATTTGGTTTTTCAATGCCGGTCTTATTAAGCTTTACCTTGTTATAATACTCTAAGAGTTTTGAAAATGAATTATATGCATCTTCTACTCGTATTAAAGTAGTGGTTATATCCTGTTCTGCCTTAAAATCGTTATTTACGATAGTGATTGAGGCTTCAGTGTTATATATGAAGGAAGTATACTTAGGATTAGCAAGAAAGGTAAGTGTACCTTTCTTTCCCTCTTCTATTTTTGCAAGTTTAGAAACTTCGACTTCTGGATTACCATCTACCGTTCCTTCTAGGATACCCGCGATTTGAGCTGCTGTAAATTTCATAAAGAACAAAAATAGGAAAAATTAAATGATGCTTTTGGGATAACAGATGTAGTTTTTAACCACTTCTTTAGTAAGTGATTCTAAACTTAAATGATCGCTAGCCTTTACTACATCTACTATTTCGCCATTACTCATTTCAATTTTAATACTTCCTTGTTTATAACTGTAGCCTTGATTGGAAATTGTTCCATCAAAAACAAAATAAGATGCTTCGTGCTTAGTAATTCCATAACGCCCCATTAATTTAGTCTTGTATTTTTCTAGTTTAGCTTTCGCGAAAGCTTTCTTTCCTATCTCCACCTTGAGTAAACTTCTATTGACAATACACTTGCACAACTCACTCAGCACAAAATCTTCGTGCGTACACCACTCCTTCATAGCCGAAACAATATCGTAATCATCCAACTGGGCAAAAATTTCCAGATGGTTTTTAAAATCGTCTTTTCCCACTTTATGATTTAAGAAAAAACGCAGTGCTTTAGTTCCGGACAGTACAATATCCTGCTCAGACAATTCTTTTGCCCGGCTAAGCACTCTTATAATTAACTGCTCTGCTACTACACCTGTCTTGTGCAAATACACTTGCCAGTACATTAAACGTCTAGCGACAAGAAATTTCTCTACGGTATATACACCTTTTTCTTCTATCACCAATTCATCATCCCTCACATTGAGCATAGCAATAATACGGTCTGTATTAATGTTCCCTTCTGCCATTCCTGTATAAAAACTATCTCTTTTAAGATAGTCTGTGCGGTCCATATCCAATTGCCCAGAAACCAGTTGATTTAGGAATTTCCTAGGATAATCCCCTTTAAAAATTTCAATAGCTAGCGTTAAACTTCCGTTAAACTCAGTATTTAAATGATGCATAAATGCTAGAGAAATTTCCTCGTGATGAACACCTTCTACAATGCTCTGCTCCATAGCGTGTGAGAATGGACCATGTCCTATATCATGTAATAGGATCGCAATAAGGACTCCTTCTTTTTCTGCTATAGAAATAGTTACCCCCTTATTAATAAGGGTTTCCATTGCTTTTTGCATGATGTGCAAACAACCCAAAGCATGTTGAAAACGCGTGTGATGAGCTCCAGGATAAACCAGATACGACAGCCCCATCTGACTGATTCTGCGCAAGCGTTGAAAATAAGGATGTTGGATTAATTCAAAAATGACTCCATTAGGAATGGTAATAAAACCATAAATCGGGTCGTTAATAATAGTAACTTTGGAATTGTGCGTAGTCACGTATAATGGCTATAAGATTTAAACAAATATACTACTAATCAAGGCAGTTTTCTGAAAGTATATCATTAACAATTTGCTTTCGCGAAAGCTTAACAACAACAACTATATGAGTGTAATCAATATATTATGGGTAGATGATGAAATCGATATGCTTAAACCACATATCCTTTTTTTAGAAAAGAAAAATTATGCTGTAACCACCTGCAATAGTGGTACAGAAGCAATCGAAATTATAGAAGAAAAGAATTTTGATATTGTTTTTCTTGATGAAAATATGCCCGGATTAACAGGACTAGAGACCTTAAGCGAAATTAAAAATAAACGAGAGAGTGTACCGGTTGTTATGATTACCAAAAGTGAAGAAGAGTATATCATGGAGGAGGCTATAGGGTCTAAAATTGCAGACTACCTCATTAAACCCGTGAATCCTAACCAGATATTGCTTAGTCTTAAAAAGACATTAGACAACAGCCGTCTCGTATCGCAAAAAACGACTTCTTCGTATCAACAAGAATTTAGAAAAATTGCCATGGATATGACTATGGTGAATTCTTATGAAGGATGGGCAGAATTGTATCAAAAGCTCATTTATTGGGAGATGGAACTAGAAAATATTGAGGACCCAAGTATGTTTGAGATTTTAGAATCTCAAAAGAATGAGGCTAATAATCAGTTTTGCAAGTTTGTAGATAAAAATTATCCCGATTGGTTTGAAGGCCACGATGCACCTACCCTATCGCATGACTTATTTAAGGATAGAGTTGCACCTTTACTGGAAGATGGTAAGAAAGTACTCTTTGTAGTAGTCGATAATTTGCGCTATGACCAGTGGAAAGCTTTTGAACCCCACCTAAGCACCTATTATAAAAAGACGGTAGAAGAACCTTATTATAGTATACTGCCTACAGCCACTCAATATGCACGGAATGCTATTTTTTCTGGATTGATGCCAAGTGAGATGAAAAAGAAGCATCCTGATTTATGGCTTGATGATACAGATGAAGGCGGAAAGAATATGCACGAAGCCGCTTTTCTAGAACACCAATTGAGACGCTTGCATCTCAATAAAAAATGGGACTACCATAAAATCACCAATCTGCGCAACGGCAAGAAGCTAGCCGATAATTTTAAAGCCCAAAAAGAGAACGACCTAACGGTAGTTGTTTACAACTTTGTAGATATGCTATCACACTCTAAAACGGAGATGGAAGTGATTAAGGAATTAGCGAGTAATGATAAGTCCTATCGTTCCTTAACGGAGAGTTGGTTTAAGAACTCCCCATTATTGGATATGATACAACAGGCAAAAGACTTAGGTTTTACCCTAGTGATTACTACAGACCACGGTACCAT
>JALZVV010000155.1 GCA_023299935.1 Dokdonia sp. | reverse complement strand
AGACTAAATAGGGAAGAGGCAGATAGATTCATCTCTGCCGACACATAGTAAATAGCAGCGCCTACAGCAATAAGCATAAAAAGGGTCTGTAGGGTATCTGTCCAGACAATGGTCTTAATTCCAGATTTAAAGGTGTACAACCAGATAAGCAGAATGGTAATGGTAACTGTAACCCAAAAAGGCACGCCCATCCCATCAAAAACGAGTAACTGTAGCACGTTTGCAACCAAGTACAATCTAAAACTTGCGCCTACAATCCTACTAAGCAGGAAAAAGGAAGCTCCGGTTTTATAGGAAGCATTTCCAAAACGTCCCTCTAAATAAGTATATATGGAAGTTAAATTTAATCGATAATAGAGAGGGAGTAGTACTAGTCCTATGACAGCGTAACCTACGGTATATCCTAATACTACTTGAAAATAACTAAAACTAGAGGCTTCTACCCAACCTGGAACAGAAATAAAAGTGACTCCAGAAAGTGAGGTGCCTATCATTCCAAAAGCAACCAGATACCAAGGCGATTGCTTTCCTGCCTTAAAAAACTCTTGATTAGAGCCCGTTTTAGAAGTAAAATAACTAATGAGCATAAGTACTCCAAAATAGCCAGCAATGAGTAGGATAATATGATAAGGCTGCATAAAGGTTGTTTTGTCTTACGAATATAACGTTATTTTTATGCATATCATCTAACATAATATCAATCCATAATGCGTCGCGACTGCTCTTATAGGATTTGTTATCTTCGTCATCTAAAAGCATAATATGAGTATTTTCTATGTCCTTATGGGACTTCTTTTATTAGTAGTGGGAGGAGAATTTCTTGTACGGTCGTCTGTTGGATTATCGTTTAAGCTAAGGCTATCAAAAATGGTGATAGGTCTTACCGTGGTCTCTTTTGCTACTTCTGCGCCTGAGCTATTAGTAAGTTTACAAGCGGCTTATGATGGTTTGTCTGATATTGCTTTGGGAAATGTTATCGGTTCTAACATTGCTAATATTGGTTTGGTTTTAGGACTTACAGCTATTATTTCTACGCTTACTATCGATAAGGATTTTTATGGATTTAATTGGCCTGTGATGATGTTGTTTTCAGTGGCGCTGTATGTTCTACTTAGTAATGATGGTAGGCTTACGCAAACAGAAGGAATAGCTCTGGTTGTGTCCTTAGTGGTGTATCTTTTCTTTTTGATACGAAGAGCTCGGAAAAATAGGGCGGCAGAAGCAGTAGATGATCATCTCGCTCAAACCTCATATTTTAAAATAATAATATGGTTACTTATAGGAGCTGTGGCATTGTATTTTGGGTCAGAATGGTTAGTTAGAGGAGCTAAGGAACTTGCAATGCAAGTAGGCGTGAGCGATGCTGTTATCTCACTTACCGTTATTGCGATAGGAACAAGCGTGCCTGAGCTTGCGGCTTCTATTATAGCGGCACTTAGGAAGGAGAAAGCTATTTCTATTGGTAATCTCGTAGGCTCTAATATCTTTAATATAGCTTCGGTTTTGGGACTTACTGCTATTATAAAACCTATTAATGTAGATGCCGCTTCCATTTTATCTAGAGATATTTTCTGGATGATAGGCTTTGCAGCCATCTTACTGCCTCTTGCGTTTATTCCCAAACGCTTTGAACTATCTAGATATAAAGGTCTTATTATTTTTACAGCTTATTGTGCCTTTATTGCCATCTGTTTCGTGAAAACGTAAAACAGGATATAAAAAAGCCCTTCAAATTTTAAAGGGCTTTTTTTAAAGATTTCAGCGTATAATTTATTTATACATCTACGCTTTTAACTGTTTTTACAATACGTCCAGCGATTTTATAAGGATCACCATTAGAAGCTGGACGACGATCTTCTAACCATCCTTTCCAACCTTGCTCAACGGTAATAATAGGGATTCGTATAGAGGCTCCTCGATCAGATACACCATAACTAAAATCGTGTATGGATGCTGTTTCATGTAATCCAGTTAATCGTTGATCATTATACGCCCCGTATACTCCGATATGCTCTTTTGTAACGGGTCTAAATGCCTCACAAATGGTATTGTATGTTTTCTCCGATCCACAAGTTCGTAAGGTTGTGTTAGAAAAATTTGCGTGCATACCAGAACCATTCCAATCTCCTTTTACTGGTTTTGGGTGATACTCAATATACCATCCATACTGCTCTGTAAGGCGGTCTAATAAATAGCGTGCTACCCATATCTCATCTCCAGCTTTCTTAGCGCCTTTTGCAAATAATTGGAATTCCCATTGTCCAGAAGCCACTTCTTGATTGATTCCTTCAAAATTAAGCCCGGCTTCGATACAAAGATCTGCGTGCTCTTCTACAAAGTCTCTTCCGTGCGTGTTTCTTCCGCCTACAGAACAATAGTACATCCCTTGTGGTCCAGGATATCCTCCTATCGGGAAGCCTAAAGGCAATTGTGTTTCTTTATCCATGATAAAGTACTCCTGCTCAAAACCAAACCAGAAATCATTGTCATTATCATCTATCTGAGCTCTATGGTTAGACACGTGTGCCGTACCATCTGCATTAAGTACTTCTGTCATTACTAAAAATCCATTAATACGCTGCGGGTCTGGATAGATTGCTACTGGCTTCAATAAACAATCTGAAGCTCCCCCAGAAGCTTGCTTTGTAGATGATCCGTCAAAAGACCATATAGGACAATCCTCTAATTTTCCGCTAAAGTCATTCACAACTTTAGTTTTACTTCTCATATTCTGAGTAGGTTGGTAACCGTCTAACCAGATGTACTCTAATTTAGATTTGCTCATAACTTTAGTTATTATTTTTATAATTATGGCGCAAATATAAGTTATTGTTTAAGTTTGGCTACAGAAAACAGGGTGTAGTTATTAAAAAATATACTTATTTTATTAACACCCCCTAAAAAATAGGGGGTGAATTAAAAATAATTATAATATTAAGTATTAGGTGTATCTTTGTTCTATAAATAATGCTTTCGCGGAAGCGTTTAGTATACCTTATTATGAGTACAAAAAGATTTCAAGCCATACAACAAGGACAAGCTCGTCCTAATCAAGCTGTTGATACCAGCGAGTTAAGATCATCCATTTTTGGCGCCAATGTTTTTAGTCAGCATACAATGAAGCATTATGTTTCTAAATCTGCTTATGACAGTATCCTAAGAGCGGTAAGTAAAGGAGATAAGATTAGCAGGGATACAGCAGATGCCGTGGCAAATGGAATGAAACTTTGGGCTTTGAGCAAAGGAGCGACGCATTATACGCATTGGTTCCAGCCCTTAACCGGTGCAACGGCAGAGAAGCACGATGCTTTTTTTGAAGTGAATCTAGATGGAAGTGTACTGGAAAAATTTGATGGCAATCAGCTTGTGCAACAAGAACCAGATGCCTCTAGTTTTCCGCATGGTGGTATTCGTAATACTTTTGAAGCGCGAGGATACACGGCTTGGGATCCTACCTCGCCAGCCTTTATTTATGGAGCTACTTTATGTATTCCTACTGTATTTGTCTCCTATACAGGAGAAGCTTTAGATTATAAAACGCCTTTACTTAAGGCACTTCAAGTAATGGATCAAGCCGCAACAGAAGTGGCCCAATACTTTGATAAATCAGTAAATAAGGTAAGTGCCACTTTAGGTTGGGAACAAGAATTCTTTCTGGTAGATAAAGCGCTAGCCGGTGCGCGTACAGATATAAGTCTCACAGGAAGAACCTTATTAGGCCATGCCGCGGCCAAAGACCAACAGCTAGATGATCATTATTTTGGCTCTATTCCTTTACGTGTGCTCAATTTCTTAAAAGAGTTGGAGTATGAAGCGCTATTAGTTGGGATTCCTGTAAAGACAAGACATAATGAGGTGGGGCCTAATCAGTTTGAAATTGCCCCCATTTTTGAAGAAGCAAATCTCGCTGTAGATCATAATACTTTGCTTATGGACTTAATGGAGCGGGTGGCAGAGAAGCATTACTTTAAGGTCTTACTGCATGAAAAACCTTTTAAAGGTATTAATGGTAGTGGGAAACATAACAATTGGTCCCTAGCGACAGATAGTGGAGTTAATCTATTGAGTCCAGGTAAAACCCCGATGAAGAATTTACAATTCTTAACCTTTTTTATTAATACAATTAAGGCCGTTTATATCCATCAGGATTTACTGCGAGCATCTATTGCTAGTGCAGGTAATGATTTGCGACTAGGTGATAATGAAGCGCCTCCTAATATCATTTCTGTTTTTATAGGCAAACAACTCACCTCCGTTCTTGATGAATTAGAAAAAGTGACGGATGGCAAATTGTCTCCTCAAGAAAAAACGGATTTAAAACTTAATGTAATAGGCAAGATCCCTGCCATATTATTAGACAATACAGATAGAAATAGAACCAGCCCTTTTGCCTTTACCGGCAATAAATTTGAGTTTAGAGGCGTAGGAGCCAGTGCAAACTGTGCCCATCCCATGACTATTCTCAATGTCATTGTAGCGCAGCAGCTACTCTCTTTTAAAAAAGAGGTAGACCTGCTCATTGATACTAAGGATATGAAAAAGGATGATGCCATTTTTAATGTCTTAAGGGAATATATTAAAGACAGTAAGAAGGTACGTTTTGAAGGTGATGGATATAATATCTCCTGGGAAAAAGAAGCAGCTAAGCGTGGTTTAGGTAAAAGTTCCCATGCTCTAGAGGCTTTACAATATAGAATAGCGACTCCTAGTGTCACACTTTTTGAGTCACTACAGATAATGAATGCACGCGAACTCCAGGCGCGTTATGATATAGCTATAGAAGGCTATGTAAAGAAACTTCAAATAGAGAGTAGAGTACTGGGAGATTTGATTCGCAATGAAATTCTGCCTGCCGCTATTAGCTATCAAAACACCTTAATAGCTAATATAAAAGGTATGGTACAAATTTATGGAGAGAAGAAGTATCTCGCTTTCGCGAAAGCGCAACAACAACTACTTCAACAGCTATCTGAGCATATCTCACAACTGTATGAACTTGTCCTTGAGATGATTGAAGCCCGTAAAAAAGCAAATGCTTTAGCATTAGATAAGAAAGCCTTAGCGTATAATAATAAAGTGTTACCTTATTTTGCGAGTATCCGAAAACATAGTGACAAACTGGAATTATTGATAGAAGATGCTTTATGGCCTCTTCCTAAGTACCATGAGTTGCTATTTACCAGTTAAGATGTTATCCTAATATACTATTATTTGTTAATAAATAGTTGATAACCAGTATTGTAATTGTAGGAAATTACGTCATCTTAAAAATTACTACACAAAAAGGGCTTTTACCCTATTTTTATGTAAATACCTGATAATAAGTTGTTTATTGTATTTGCTAGGAATAATTTATTAGTGTTTTATCGAAAAGTTTTTTACAGATGTTGTGAGATTGACAATTATATATAATTTAGCCGTGTAGTTCGTTAGACCCCTCCACTCAGAATTACATTTCCCCCGTATTAAAAAGATACCGATACACTGGTTGTATGTAGCCGATGAAGAAGATGGAGTGTGTCCAATAAAATTGTATTTATTAACCATTTATATATTTATTAATTAAACTTTATTATTATGAAAAAAATGATGTTAAGTGCTGCGGCACTATTAATTGGATCAATTGCAGTGGCTCAAGTAGCAGATCCAGGAACCGCCACTAATCTTTCAACTAGTGGCAATGCAAATGCAGCTGAGGTAACTCAGGGAACAGAATCTTATGATGCAGATTATCAGAAAGCTAGAGTACGCCAGATTGGATTAAACAACTCTGCAGTGATTGGTCAAAACGGAAGCGCAGGTGCGGTAGAAGATGGTAACAGTGCAGATATTCTTCAAATTGGGGAAGATGCTCAGGCAGAGATTGCTCAAAATGGATTAGCTAACCTTGCCTTTGTGGGGCAAGATGGTGGTGGAGATGGCCTAGGAAGTAATCAAGCGCTTATTAATCAAGGGCAGACAGATGCAGCTAGTTCTGGAAACATTGGGGTGATTACTCAAGGTGAATCAGGTGTTGATGATGAGTTCTTTGGTGCAGAGGCAAATGAAGCTGCATTAACACAAGATGGAACAGGCAATGCAGCTGGCATCACACAATTATTTGATTTTAATGATGCTACAGTAACCCAGACAGGTGTTAACAACGCCTCTACAGTAAGACAAGAATCTCTTGATTTGAGTACTGATGGGCTAGAAGCTACAGTTAGCCAAACAGGTGATTTAAATATTGCAGTAGTAGATCAAGCACATGATGAAGGCCTTGCTAATGGTGGTCGTAGTACAGCTACAACTACACAAATAGGTGATGCAAATCAAGCTTTACAAATCCAACGTTCTACAGCTGCACAAGGAGAAACAGGTGAAACAGCTGTAATTAATCAAGGTGTTAATTACGCATCTAATTTAGCAGAGGCTATCCAGGATCAAAGAGGAGCAGGGAACTACGCAGAGATTAATCAAGATGGAAGTGCTGATGGTCCAAATGCAGGAGACCCAGGAGATTATGCAAAACAACGTCAAGTAGGTTACAATAACAATGCATTAGCAAATCAAGATACTACAAATGGAGTAGGAGATGCTAATTTTTCTTTCCAGGATCAGGCAGGAAATGATAACGGATCTAATCACGATCAATCTGGAGGTGCAAACTATGCACAAAGTGCTCAGTATGGAAATAACAACTTAGTGAATACAGATCAGCTGGGACAGGGTAACAGAGCTCACGTAACTCAAATATGGTCAAACTCTGTAGCAAATACTTCTCAAGAAGGTGCAGCTAACTTTGCTCTAGTGCATCAAAATGAAGGTAATAGCTCTGCGGTTACACAGCACGGTGCTCACAACAAAGCAGCGGTATTCCAAACACGTACTGGATACTTACCGGAAAATCAAACGGACTTAACTTTTGGAGAGCGTTATGACATAACTATAACTCCTCCAACATTAGAGCCAGTACCACACCTTACTACCTCTACTTCTCCTTACGATAACTAAGAAGAAGTCGTTAGAGTCCAGTAAATTATGCTTAGGTATTAAATTACTGAACTATACTTGTACTACTTTATTGAAGCCTATTCTAATCCTTAGAATAGGTTTCTTTTTTTTGATACCATATACAAAGAGGTTTTTCTATATCCTATAAAAGATACACCCAATATGATTATTAAATGGACAATTAGTAATACTCACTAACTGTCATGGCTGGAATATGCACATAATTTATTGCCTACTATAAAGATCGATTAGTGATAAGTACATAACAGACTTTAACTACAATAGTTTCTCAAGGGTTATTCTAACCTACATCATAGGCTTTTTTATGCTAGAATTCGTTTAATGTTTAAATCATAATGTAAGTTTCTGTAAAAAGTACCCCGTACTAGGTATTTCGTAAATCACTGAAATTAAATAAGTTGTAGGAAAATTCCATTTTAATTTTCTTTGTAAGAAAAAAGGGCATTCGCCCCTATTTACTTAAATCACTTAAAATCAACATCTTATGTATGCGTATGTTAAAATTGACAGGTGTTTTGTCGAAAAGTATTTTTTAGAGGCTTTTCGTAAGACATTTCTCTATAATTTAGCCTTGTAATTCAATTATATCTCCCCCTCAGAATTACATTTCCCCCGTAATAAGAAGATACCGACACCCTCTAGTGCTTGGAAGATGATGAAGAGTTGTGTCCTATAAATTTGTATTTATTAACCATTTATATATTTATTAATTAAACTTTATTATTATGAAAAAAATGATGTTAAGTGCTGCTGCACTATTAATTGGCTCGATTGCTATGGCTCAAGTAGCAGATCCGGCAACAGCTACTAATCTTTCTCCTAGTGACAATGCAAATGCAGCTGAGGTAACTCAAGGGGCAGATGGCTATGATGCAGATTATCAAAAAGCAAGAGTACGCCAGATTGGATTACGTAACTCTGCAGTAATAGGTCAAGATGGAACGGCTAGTTCTGTAGAAGACGGTAACAGTGCTGATGTTTATCAATTTGGTAGAGAGAATAGCGCAGAGATTGGACAAGACGGTTTTAATAACCGTGCGGCTATTGCTCAAGTTGGAACAGATAATCAATTTGAAACGGGCAGCTCTGCAATTATAGAGCAAGGTTTACTCGATGATACAAGTAGAGATAACGTAGGTGTGGTGAATCAACTTCCCGGAGATGGTGACAACCTTGGAGCTCAAGGGAATCAAGCTGCTTTAACACAAAATGGAGATAGAAATGCCGCTGAAATCAATCAATCTTTTGATAGAAATGAAGCTGCTGTTACTCAGGATGGTGATGATAACATTGTAAATGTAGATCAGGTATCTAATGCTAACCTAAGTGACGGTATGTCAGCTACTGTAAGTCAAACAGGTAATGAGAATATCTCTGTAGTAGATCAAGCACCTAATGAATCTATCACTGGAAATACAGATAGTGGTCGTAGTGTAGCTACAACTTCTCAAGTAGGTGATGGTAACCAAGCTTTACAGGTACAACGTTCTACTGCGCTGGAAGGATCTGTAGGAGAAACAGCTACTATCAATCAAGGCCTTGACGGAGGAGTAACTGGTGCTATCGCTATCCAAGATCAAAGAGGAGAGAGTAACAATGCAACCATTAATCAAGATGATGATGGCGGGTATGTTGCAGAAGAGGGAGATTATGCAAAGCAACGTCAAGTAGATTCTTATAATGTAGCTACGGCTACACAATCTAGAGATGGTGCTGCAGCAGATGCTGCTGGAAATTTCTCTTTCCAAGATCAAAAAGGTTATAGTAATGTATCTACACACACACAAACTGGTGGAGGAAACTTTGCTCAGGGTGTTCAAGATGGAATCAACAATAATCTTACTACAAATCAGACAGGTAATGATAACAGAGCGCACGTAACACAAATATGGGCAAACTCTGTTGCTAATACTGATCAAGTAGGTACAGCTAATTTTGCGTTTGTTAATCAAATGGAAGGTGAGAGTTCTGCGATCACACAGCACGGTTCACACAACAAAGCAGCGGTATTCCAGACGCGTACTGGATATTTACCTGAAAACCAAACGGACTTAATTTTCGGTGAGCGTTATGAGTTTACTCCTAATACACCAACATTAGATCCAGTACCACACCTTACTACAAGTACTTCTCCTTACGACAACTAAGAAGAGGCTGGTAAAAAAGGTTTTAAAACTTATGTCTAAGATGTCGTAAAGAGTTCTGGCTTAGAGTATAAGATTTTGATAAAGCATACCATAAGGAAGTTTATTCTACTATTTAGAATAAGCTTCCTTATTATAATAAAAACACTATGAGAAATAATGTAATTTTTTCCTTAAATAAGTTTGCCCTAATGAGTTTGTTGTGTTTCTCGATGCAAATGAGCATAGCACAAACTTTTGATGATGA
The DNA here is from genome assembly GCA_023299935.1 of Dokdonia sp. Classification (GTDB taxonomy): domain Bacteria; phylum Bacteroidota; class Bacteroidia; order Flavobacteriales; family Flavobacteriaceae; genus Dokdonia. Next base: position 1,414 of record JALZVV010000155.1, on the reverse strand, counting down.
GGAAGATAAAAATTCAGTAGAAATAGAAATTGATAATGATATTGATCAGGAGAATGCTACAGTAATTTTTGATGCATTAGGAATAAATAATACACCCAATCCACTTAATCAAACCATTGTTGTGGGTAATAGTGTATTTCTACAACAAATAGGAGATCTCAATAATGCAAATGTCATCGTGAGTGCAAATTCTAGTGACATTAGTATTATACAAAATGGGAATCTTAATAATGCGTTTCTAGAATACCAAGTAGGAACGGTCATTACAGATATTATACAAAACGGTGATGGTAATGTATTATCAGATATTGTAAATAACCCGCAACAGGATGTTTCATTAAATATCCAGCAACAAGGTAATTATTTAACCTTTGAACGTTTTGGGGCTAACGAACTAACAAAATCATTACAATTCATACAAACTGAGGCTTCGCCTAGTATTATTGTTAGAAGTTTTAATTAATTTTTTAATATCTCATAATGGCAATTTTTAAAAACCTGCCTTTTATTTTGCTATTCTTTTTTGTTTTGAATAGCGTAAGTATTTCTGCTCAATTCTATAATAAGGAGGTTGCGGCAAAGATACTCATTGAACCCGGAAGTGAGTTTATCACCTTAAAAGCTGGGGTGGAAAATAAAACCCAAACCGATTTAAGTTTGCGGTATGACTATAGCCTATTTACAACCAATAAAGATAGTACGGTTTCCAAATCTTCAGATACAAATAGATTTTTTATTGGTGAAGGAGAGCGTAAGATTGTTAATTCACTAACCCTAAATTATAACTTTACCCCAAAAACAGTGCTCCTTCTCATTGTCTATGATGAGAATGACAAACTCATAGGCAAAGATAGAATTGTTTTAGCTCAAGGAGGCCAAACAGATCTTAAACCCTTATTAGCGAAACAATCGCAATCCATAGCACTCGCAGATCAAGCAGCACCGCAGGATGGTTATATAAGCCAAGGTTTTGTGCTTCAAAAATCAATCACAAAATCTGGCAGAGATTTCTTTAGATACTTTCATTCCCAATATATAGATACGCAAGTCGTTACTGATAAAAATATATTGATTGAAGAAACCTTTGGGCGTGGTAGAAACACGCTTATTGTTGTAAAGGTTGAAGAGCAAATAGTGCATCAATTTTTTGCACAGCCTAGAAAAGAATTTTTAATCCAACATGCAGATTTTGCATTTAGACAGGTATTGAAACAATTACAAAATCTGGAAAAACTAAAAAATCAATTTATTAGATATTAAGATTATGAAAAAGCACATTTTATTAACCGCATTCCTTAGTGCGATGATGTTTGGGACATTGCAAGCTCAACAGTTTTCATATACACCTATAAGTCCATTTTTTGGAGGAACTAATGCGTTTAACTACCAGCAAATCATTAGTTCTGCTACGCTT
>JALZVV010000154.1 GCA_023299935.1 Dokdonia sp. | reverse complement strand
TACCTCATTTTGGTATTTTTTGCGCAAGCGTCCAGAAGGGGTGAGCAGTTCATCTTTATAGGAAGGGTCAAGGCTATTGAGAAAGTCAATATTACCTTGTGAAAACTGTAAAAACTCACTTTGTTTATCAGGCAAAAAGGTCACCGCGACAGCTTCTAGATAAGGTAGCTGAATGCCTTGTTCATCATATTCATAATAAAGGGGATTGCGTCGCAAAACCAATTTAACGCCTTCTTCCCATCGCTTAAATTGGAAGGGCCCAGTACCCACAGGGTGGGACCTAAAATCATCGCCATAAAAAGAGACGACCTCTTTAGGCACCACCGAACAATAGCGCATACTCATTAATCCCAAAAAAGCGGGAAAGGGTTGTTTGAGTATTATGGTAAAGGTTGTATCATTTAAGGCAGTATATCGGTCTACTTTATTGAGTACCCAACTTCCGGGAGAAGCCACATTTGCATCTGTGAGTCGGTTAAAACTGTATTCGAAATCGCGGGCATTAACAAAGCGCGTACTGTCTTTAGTTTTGAATTGCTCGTGCTTGTGAAACTTCACATCATCTCTAAGCGTGAAAGTATATTGCAAAGCATCTTCAGAAACCGTCCAGTGTTTAGCAATATCCGGCATTACATTAAGATTGTCATCCAGTTGTACCAAACCATTAAAAAGCTGATTCGTAGGCCATATAATAGATGGGTTACGCGCAAAAGCTGGGTCTAATGTAGAGACTTGATACTGTTCATTATATCTAAAGACAAGGTGGTCTTTATTGTTGTTTGTGTTTGAAGAGCAAGAGATAATAAGATTGTATACGCAGAGCAGCAGCAGAGCACCTTTTATTTGTAGGAAGGTGGAAGTTAGAAATTGAGTGCTGGGTGTTTTCAAGATTGAAATTTATTTCGATAAGCAATCATCATAGTAATGCGCTTGTAACAAAAGTCGTATTTCTTTTTGAAAATTTCATCATTAATGGAGTTTCTGTTTTATATTTTATTAGCGCTCAACACTCAACACTCAACACTCAACACTCAACACTCAACACTCAACACTCAACACTGCATACCAAATACCGAATGATGATTTTTTACTATAAATTTATTGTGGTCAAGGTCTTTAGGTGGTTGAGTGATTTTGCGAAACGCAGTGACGAAGAATAGTATTGAAACCACGGCTGCTTGATGAGGAGAGATTAGTGATTGAAGATTGAAGATTAACGATTGTTGATTTTTGAACATTGAATACCAAATGATGATTTTTTATCTTGAATTTATTGAGGTTAAGATCATTAGGTGGTTGAGTGATTTTCGAAACGCAGTGGAGAAGAATAGTATCGAAACCACGGCTGCTTGATGAGAAGAGATTAACCATTGGAGATTAACGATTGTTGATTGTTGATTTTTGAACATTGAATACCAAATGATAATTTTTTATCATGAATTTATTGTGTTCAAGATCATTAGGTGGTTGAGTGATTTTCGAAACGCAGTGGAGAAGAATAGTATCGAAACCACGGCTGCTTGATGAGGAGAGATTAACCATTGGAGATTAACGATTGTTGATTTTTGAACTCTAAACACTCAACACTCAACACTCAACACTGAATACGCAATACTCAAATCTTAACACTCCCAAACAAAAATCGTAATTTTGCACAACACAAAAAAGGAATCTGTGAGAGCACAAAAGAAAGTTGGCTTCTATACTCTGGGTTGTAAATTAAATTTCTCCGAAACATCTACGATTGCTAGAGGTTTTCAAACGGAGGGTTTTGATCGTGTGGATTTTTCTGAAACTGCAGATATCTATGTCATTAATACCTGTAGTGTTACTGAGAATGCCGATAAACGTTTTAAAACGATTGTCAAGCAAGCTCAAAAGTTAAACCCAGATGCTTTTGTTGCGGCAATAGGCTGCTATGCACAACTCAAACCCGAAGAACTTGCTGCTGTAGATGGTGTAGACCTGGTGCTTGGGGCAACAGAAAAGTTTAAGATTACAGGCTATATTAATGATTTGCTCGCTCGACCAGAGCGCGGCAGAGGAGCAGGAGAAGTGCATTCTTGTGAAATAGAAGAGGCAGATTTTTATGTAGGTTCCTATGCGATCGGAGATCGTACGAGAGCATTTTTAAAAGTTCAAGACGGCTGTGATTATAAGTGCACCTATTGTACGATTCCGCTTGCGAGAGGTATATCGCGGTCAGATACTATGGCTAATGTGATTAAAAATGCTTCAGAGATTGCTGCTCAAAACATAAAGGAGATTGTATTGACGGGAGTCAACATAGGTGATTATGGCAAAGGCGAGTTTGGCAATAAAAAACACGAACATACCTTTTTAGATTTGGTAACAGAATTAGATAAGGTAGATGGTATAGAACGCCTGCGCATTTCTTCAATCGAGCCCAACCTCTTAAAGAATGAAACGATAGATCTAGTGGCTAATTCCAGAGCTTTTGTGCCGCATTTTCATATCCCATTACAGAGTGGAAGCAATAAAATTTTGGGATTGATGAAACGCCGTTACCAGCGTGAATTGTATGTAGACAGAGTCTCAAAAATTAAAGAAGTAATGCCACATGCCTGTATTGGAGTGGATGTGATTGTAGGTTTCCCTGGTGAGAGTGATGACGATTTTCTAGAGACCTATAATTTCTTAAATGAATTAGATATATCCTACCTACACGTTTTTACCTACTCTGAGAGAGATAATACAGAGGCGGCTGCAATGCAAGATGTAGTGCCTAAAAAAGTGAGAAGTAAACGAAGTAAAATGTTGCGCGGCCTTTCGGCAAAAAAACGAAGAGCTTTTTACGAGTCTCAGCTAGGATTCTCTAGAACAGTACTTTTTGAAGGTGAAAATAAAGAAGGATACATACATGGCTTCACCGAAAATTATGTGAAAGTAAAAGCCCCTTGGAACCCAGAACTTGTAAATACCCTTCATCAAGTGAAACTTACCAAAATTGATGAAGACGGTATTGTGCGCTTTGAATTTGCTGAGGAAAATGCACCCGCTGGCTGAAAATAATATAAGACAGGATACTAGTATTTAGATTAGCGATTGGAGATTGGAGATTGTTGAACACTGAACACTGAATATCGAATGATGATCTGTTATAATGAATTTAAAGAGTCAAGATCTTAAGGAGGTTGAGTGATTTTTCCAAACGCGGTGGAGAGAAATAGTATCGAAACCACGGTTGCTTGATGAGGAGAGATTAACGATTGGAGATTGTTGATTTTTGAACACTGAATATCGAATGATGATTTCCTATAAAGAATTTAAAGAGTAAAGATGTTGAGGTGGTTGAGCGATTTTACGAAACGCAGTGGAGAGAAATAGTATCGAAACCACGGTTGCTTGATGAGGAGAGATTAACGATTGGAGATTGTTGATTTTTGAACACTGAATATCGAATGATGATTCCCTATAAAGAATTTAAAGAGTAAAGATGTTTAGCTGGTTGTGTGATTTTATGAAACGCAATGGAGAAAAACACTATAAAAACCACGCTTTATTGATTAGAAAATACGTGATGAGAAAAAAATAGCGACTATTGTCTACTAAACACTTGTCACTTAATTCCTAAAAGTTAATAACCAACAGCTACCTGAAACTACACCGATTTCGCAATTTTATCACAAACGATTTTAGGTTATCTCTTTAAAGTGTTATTTTTGTTATTAGCCTAAAAATGGGCATCTTTAATACGCTTTTTAGATGAAAGAAATCACTAAAGAAACTTACCTTAATTGGTACGAAGAAATGCTCTTCTGGCGCAAGTTTGAAGACAAATTAGCACAAGTATATATTCAACAAAAAGTACGCGGATTCTTGCACCTTTATAACGGTCAAGAAGCGATACTTGCAGGGTCATTACATGCTATGGATTTGACTAAGGATAAGATGATTACTGCTTATCGTAATCACGTGCAGCCTATTGGGATGGGTGTAGATCCAAAACGTGTGATGGCAGAGTTATTTGGAAAAGCTACTGGAACTTCTCAAGGTTTAGGAGGGTCAATGCATATTTTTTCTAAAGAGAAAGGGTTTTATGGTGGTCACGGAATCGTAGGGGGGCAGATACCTCTAGGTGCGGGAATGGCTTTTGGAGATAAATATCATAAAACGGGAGCTGTAACGCTTTGTTATTTTGGTGATGGAGCAGCGCGTCAAGGGTCTTTACATGAGACTTTTAATATGGCGATGAACTGGAAATTGCCCGTTGTTTTTTGTGTAGAGAATAATGGCTATGCGATGGGAACTTCTGTAGAACGTACTGCAAACCATACGGATATTTGGAAGCTAGGTCTTGGGTATGAGATGCCTTGTGGACCTGTGGATGCGATGAATCCTGTAGCCGTTGCAGAAGCGATGGATGAGGCTATTGAGCGTGCACGCCGTGGCGATGGCCCAACATTTTTAGAATTAAAGACGTACAGATACAGAGGTCACTCTATGTCTGATGCACAACATTATAGAACCAAAGACGAGGTAGCCGAATACCAGAAAATAGATCCTATTACTCAGGTAAAAGATATTCTGTTAGAAAAAGGATTCGCGACCGAAGACGATATTAAGGTGATGGACAAGCGAGTTAAAGAGCGTGTGGCAGAGTGTGAGAAATTTGCAGATGAAAGTCCGTATCCAGAAAAGAGCGTAATGTATGACGTTGTTTACGAGCAGGAAGATTATCCATTTTTATCCCATAAACTATAAACTATGGCAGAAGTAATTAATATGCCGCGTCTTAGTGACACGATGGAAGAAGGTACGGTTGCTACTTGGCTTAAAAAAGTAGGTGACAAGGTAGAAGAAGGCGATATCCTAGCAGAAATCGAGACAGATAAAGCAACTATGGAGTTTGAGTCCTTTAATGAAGGTGTATTGTTACACATTGGCATTGAGGAAGGTAAAACAGCAAAAGTAGATACCTTACTTGCCATTATAGGAGAAGAAGGAGAAGATATTACCGCTTTACTTAGTGGTGGTGAATCCGCTTCCGCGAAAGAAGAAGCTGCTCCTGTAACAGCAGCGACTACTGAGGAAGTTGCACCTACGGCGGCAGAAACGGCCCCGCTTCCAGAAGGAGTAGTGGTGATAACGATGCCTCGTCTGTCTGATACGATGGAAGAAGGAACCGTAGCAACTTGGTTAAAGAAAGAAGGAGATACAGTAGAAGAAGGAGATATCCTTGCCGAAATCGAAACCGATAAGGCAACTATGGAATTTGAATCTTTTAACTCAGGGACCTTATTATATATAGGATTACAAGAAGGATCTACAGCAAAAGTAGATGCTTTGCTAGCAGTAATTGGACCTTCGGGAACAGATGTGTCTGGAGTGGTTAAAAACTTTAAAGCAGGTGGCGATGCACCTAAAGCAGAAGCACCTAAAGCGGCTCCGGCTAAAAAGGAAATGCCTAAAGCTGCTGCACCTAAGAAAACAGAATCACCTAAAGCTACGGCAACTGCTGTAAATGGAGGGCGCATATTTGTATCACCATTGGCAAAGAAAATTGCCGAAGAAAAAGGAATCAATCTCGCACAAGTGCAGGGTTCTGGAGAGAATGGGCGAATTGTGAAAAGTGATGTAGAGGATTTTGTTCCTGGAAATGCAGGAGCTGGAGCTGGCATTGCAAGTACAGGAATACCACAATTTGTAGCGACGGGTGAAGAAAGTTTTGAAGAGGTAGAAAACTCTCAAATGCGCAAAGCTATCGCTCGCGGACTCTCAAATTCTAAATTTAATGCACCGCATTACTACTTGAATGTAGAGTTCAATATGGAGAATATGATGAGTTTTAGAAAGCAGTTTAATTTGCTACCTGATACTAAGGTTTCCTATAACGATATGATCATTAAAGCCGTAGCTCTTGCTTTAAAACAATATCCTCAGGTAAATTCGCAATGGTTTGATGACCGTATGAAGCTCAACCACCACGTACATATAGGTGTAGCCGTAGCCGTGCCAGATGGTTTGGTCGTGCCTGTAGTAAACTTCGCAAATGAGAAGTCTTTACAACAGATTAATGCTGAGGTAAAAGAATTGGCAGGGAAAGCACGTAATAAAAAATTAACCATGCAGGAAATGGAAGGTAGTACCTTCACAATTTCTAACTTAGGAATGTTTGGAATTACTGACTTCACATCTATTATTAACCAGCCTAATAGTGCTATCCTATCTGTAGGTGCTATTGTATCAAAACCGGTTGTAAAAGATGGTCACGTAGTGCCGGGTCATACGATGAAGCTGACTATGGCTTGCGATCACCGTACGGTAGATGGAGCAACAGGAGCACAGTTCCTCCAGACACTTAAAAACTATATAGAGAGCCCAGTATTGATGCTGGCTTAATCTATTTTTGTTACCCTTAATTTATTCTAGGGTCCAATGATTACTATAAAAGCTTCTCGAAAGGGGGGCTTTTTTTTATCTTTAGCATTATGAAAAAATACTTCCTATTGACCCCACTTGCCTTACTTATGGCTTGTGGCACGACCCAAACTATAGAGACTACTAAAACTACAAATACAAGTAAGCCTGACCCTAATACAAATCAGGTGACTATGGTCTTACCAGAAATAGGTAAGATGACTTCTGTAGAGAAGACCATTGGCTTTCTTGCATCAGATGCTTTGCAGGGTCGTGATACTGGTAGTGATGGGATAGAGATGGCAGCACAGTTTATAGAAGCACGTTTTGAGCACGCTGGCGTACAGCCGTATTTTGATACCTATCGTGATAATTTTGTAGCCAAGGACAGAACCACCTTCGACCCCAAAACAGCCAAACCTATTAAGGGAAAGGATGCTAAGGCATTTAATCTAGTAGGTGTCATAGAAGGAACGGACCCTATATTAAAAAATGAAGTTATCGTTATTGGGGCACATTACGATCACATCGGTCAAGGAGAAGCGGTAGGTGAAGACAAGATTGCAAACGGTGCCAATGATAATGCCGCAGGAACAACTACAGTGCTTGCTCTAGCAGACCATTTCGCGAAAGCAAAAAACAACAAACGAACCCTAATATTTACCTTGTACTCGGCAGAAGAACGAGGACTGTTGGGTTCAAAGCATCTATCTGCTAGGCTTAAAGAACAAGGACTTAACCTCTATACAATGTTTAATATTGAGATGGTAGGCGTGCCTATGGTAGGGAAGGATTATGCTGTATACGGGACGGGATATGATTTGTCCAATATAGCAGAGAAATTTAATGAATATGCAGGTGCAAAAGTGATTGGTTTCTTACCAAAAGCGCAGGAATTTAGACTTTTTTATCGTTCTGATAATTATCCCTTTTACTTGGATTTTAATGTACCGGCACACACGATTTCTTCTTTTGATTTTACAAATTATGAGCACTATCATAAGGTAGGCGATGAGGCAGATAAAATGGATATTGTATTTATGGAGTCACTCGTGGCAAAACTAATTCCTGGGATTACTGGAATGGCCAATAGCGCTAAGCAGGAGATTACGATCAATGAAGTTTCAAACAAGCAATAGGATGAAAAGGATAATTATTACAGGCACAAGTAGGGGGATAGGATTAGAATTAGTGCAACAGCTTGCTGCGCAGGGGCATCAGGTATTAGCGCTTTCGCGAAATGCAGAGCCGTGTAAATCTCTGAATAAACAGAACATCACCGCTTTTTCCTTTGATATAACTGATGCTACCCATTTTCAAAAGGTTGTTGACTTTGTAGAAAGCGATTGGGAAGGTGTGGATGTGCTTATTAATAATGCAGGTGCTTTGGTCAATAAACCTTTTGCCGAAACGACCGTCGCAGATTTTAAAGCGGTTTATAATGTGAATGTTTTTGGCGTAGCCGAACTCACAAGAGTAGTACTGCCGTTTATGAAATCTGGTAGCCATGTAGTTACTATATCTAGTATGGGAGGGATACAGGGAAGCATGAAATTTCCTGGACTCGCAGCCTATAGTTCCAGTAAAGGAGCAGTGATAACGTGGAGCGAACTCTTAGCCGAAGAGTACAAAGAACAAAACATCGCTTTTAATGTATTGGCCCTAGGAGCCGTCCAAACCGAAATGCTCGAAGAAGCCTTCCCAGGTTATCAAGCGCCACTTAACGCAAGTGAGATGGCAGATTATATTGCTAATTTCTCCCTCACAGGAAATCAATTCTATAACGGAAAAGTAATGCAGGTTTCTGCCAGTACACCATAACAAGTGGAAGAAGTCCTTTTAAGATATATCCCCGAGCGCACCGTAGCGCCTACCTTTTCCTTAATCAAGGAACACAAGGTACATCTTAAGATTGTGAATCAACGGGTGACACGTCATGGAGATTATCGCAGGATGCCCAGCGGACAGCACCAGATAACCGTAAATGCTGGAGAGAATAAGTATCGCTTTTTTATCACCCTAATACATGAGATTGCACACTTGGTGGCTTTTGAAAAATATGGTAGAAGAATTAAACCGCACGGCCAAGAATGGAAACATACTTTCCAGCACCTTATGTTACCATTTATAAATCCAGAAATTTTCCCTCAAGAATTATTACCCTATCTAGCACGTCATTTTAAAAACCCTAAAGCGAGTAGCGATACAGATGCACATTTATCTGTAGCGCTTAAAAATTACGATCCGCCCACAGATAAAAATTATATATTTGAAATACCGCAAGGCACTACATTCAGAATTCATAACGGGAAGGTATTTAAAAAAGGAAATAAACGGGTAAAACGATATGAATGTGTAGAGCTAGCAACGGGTAAAGTATATCTTTTTCAACCCAATGCAGAGATCGAACAACTAGACTAAGACAATGAGTAAAGACAATAAAAATTATTATGCCCTATTAATGGCAGGAGGCGTGGGCTCTCGATTTTGGCCTGTGAGTACGGAGGCCTTTCCTAAACAGTTTCACGATATGTTAGGTACAGGAGATACCCTCTTGCAAAAGACCTTTAATAGGCTGGCAAAGCTAGTTCCGGAAGATCAGATATTAGTACTTACTAATGTCAAGTACAATGCTTTGGTTAAGGAACAATTACCTCAAATCGCACAAAAAAACATAGTGCTAGAAAGTGCGATGCGTAATACCGCACCTTGTATTTTACTATCTGCCCTTAAAGTAGAGAAGGAGAATCCAGATGCTGTGATGATTGTAGCACCTAGTGATGCTTGGATTGAAGATGAAGATGCTTTTGTAAATGACTTACAGAAGGCTTTTGACGCCTCGCAAGAAGAAGGAGTCATTACTACTTTGGGGATACAGCCTACTTTCCCAAATACAGGATATGGTTATATACATTATGACAAGGAAGATTCCGCTTTCGCGAAAGCGGTAAAACGTTTTACAGAAAAACCTAATTATGAGGCGGCTAAGACCTTTGTAGAGAGCGGAGAATATCTCTGGAATGCGGGAATGTTTATTTGGAGTGTAGAGACAGTATTAAACGGTTTTGAAGAGCATTTACCTAAGATGTACGCCTTGTTTCAAGAAGGTTATGAAGGCTATAACACACCGGATGAACAAGCGTTTATAGCCATAAATTATCCTAAAGCCGAAAATATAAGCATTGATTACGGCATCATGGAAAAGCATGATACTGTTAAAGTCGTACCTGCTACTTTTGACTGGAATGACCTGGGGACTTGGGGTTCTTTGTATGAAAAATTAGATAAGGACCAAGCAGATAATGCAGTAGTAAATGCCCAAGTTATGGCAACCAATGCATCTGGTAATATCATACGCACTCAAGGAAAAAAAGTGGTGGTTGTAGATGGTTTAGAAGATTATATAATCGTCGAAAAGGAAGATGTACTCGTTATAGTGCCCAAATCTAAGGAACAGGACATTAAGAAAATTAGGAATTCGGTACAATCAAAATTTGGCAGTAATTTAGGATAGCAATCCGAATTAATATCTACGATATGGAAAATCAAGAGCAGGAACTAGAACAGAATAAGGAGGCTGTAAAAAAGGATGCTCAAGGTTTATTCAAGAGTCTCAAAACCTTTCTAATTGAGTTGTTAGACTTTAGGATGGATACTGATCGTGAGACTACGATGGCTAATATTGTTGCTGATATTCCTATGAAGGGCGCGACAGCTTGGATTTTAATCTGCTCCATTTTTGTAGCTTCTATTGGTTTAAATGCAGATTCTACTGCCGTAGTAATTGGAGCGATGCTTATTTCTCCTTTGATGGGGCCAATCTTAGGGATTGGAATGTCTGTTGCTATTAATGATATTGATACACTAAAAAAGTCTTTAGTCAATTTAGCAACAATGATTGTGTTGAGTTTACTAACAGCGTACTTGTTTTTTAAATTTTTTCCGCTAGGAGGTCAAGAAACTTCTGAATTATTAGGGAGAACCAAGCCAGATATTAGAGATGTTCTTATAGCATTTTTTGGAGGTCTCGCTTTGATCATCGCAAGAACAAAAAAAGGCACAATTGCGAGTGTGATTTTTGGTGTGGCTATTGCCACAGCACTTATGCCGCCATTGTGTACAGCAGGATACGGTCTTGCTTCAGGAAATATGGGATATTTCTTAGGAGCCATGAACTTGTTTACTATCAATACCATATTTATTGCTCTGGCTACTTTTATTGTACTTAAAGTTTTACGCTTTCCAATGCGTAAATATGCAAACTCTCAAAAAAGAAAACGTATTGCACAACTGGCGTCGCTTGCGGCAATTGCTGTAATGATTTACCCAACAATGACTTTTATAAAAGTATTGCGTGAGAGTGGATGCCAGAATGACTATACTAATTTTGTAAAAAAAGAAATTGAGACTAATAATGAATTGTGGTTTCAAAAGGGGATTTTAAATAACGACGAAAAGATTATTACACTCTACTTTAATGGTGAAATTACTGAGGCAACAGAAGTAGATTTGCGGAATGAATTAAAGGATTATGAAAATATAGCTGACTATACCTTAAATCTAAATGGTAATAAAAATAGAAGTTTTGATAAGATTTCTGATGCCTATGACAGAGCGATTAATGATATAGATCAGAAGAATAATATTATCTCTGGTTTACAAAAGGAAATTGAAGATTTAAGGGGTGTCATTACAGAATTAAATCAAGAAGAGGATTCATTTCCTTTTGCTATCATTTCTAAAGATGCAAAAATCAAGTTTCCAGAACTGGAATCTTTTGGCTTTTCTGAAACCTTAATGTCTAATGATTTTAGTTCTATTGATACCTTAGATGTAGTTTCTGTAAAATGGAGAGAAATTGAAAATGACAGTATCACTTTGGCAAGAAATAATGCGCTGAAGGCCTGGATAAAAACTCAGATCAAAACCGATACTTTGTTAGTGCAAAGTGTGATGAGATAAATATTGAAGATGAAACTGTTAGCCTAAGAGCATGGGCATTAACTATTCTGTGCCTTACGTACCATTTTAAAGAGATTAGAAGAATACACAAAGTTGGTTACCTCTTCGTTGTCTGTTTTAAAAACCTGCGTTTTATCTCCTTCCCAAGCCAGGTGGCCTTCCTTAAGAAATACAATCTTGTCGCCTATTTCCATCACTGAGTTCATATCGTGGGTATTGATGATGGTGGTAATGTTATATTCTTCTGTAATTTCTTGAATAAGATTATCAATAACCGTTGCAGTTCTAGGATCAAGGCCTGAGTTAGGCTCATCACAAAATAGGTACTTTGGGTTGTTGACTATTGCTCGTGCAATAGCTACCCTTTTTTGCATTCCTCCGGAAATCTCTGAAGGCAGTTTATGATTAGCATTTTCAAGATTAACACGGTCGATAACAATATTGGCACGCTCTCTAATGTCTTTCTTTTTAAGTTTGGTAAACATTCTCAACGGAAAAGAGATATTCTCTTCTACGGTCATAGAATCAAACAAGGCACTTCCTTGAAATACCATGCCTATCTTTTC
>JALZVV010000153.1 GCA_023299935.1 Dokdonia sp. | reverse complement strand
TCAACTGGAATTTCCACATAGGGTACAGTATTAGGGTCCACAATAGGCTCATCAGGTGTTGTATCACTTGTACCTTTAATTACAGTTTCAATTAAAGTGTGATCATCATCTACAGGAGTAACCTCATCGGGTAATTGTGGCTGTACAGGTGCTGGTTCTTCAAACTTAGGAATGGGAATCTCAACCACTTTAGGTTCAACCAGGAATCGCTCATCCCAGACAGCTTCTTCTTCATCATAATCTCTATCGGGAATCTTGTATGCCGTCTCTGGCATTCTTACTTCCATAAAGAAAATAGTGACTAATAAGGCTAGGATTAATCCTATCTGAAAGTGCAGTGTAGGATTTCTTCGTAAATTTGCTGCATGCTTGCGTGATGCAGTGTACTCAGCGTTTTGGCGAACGCTGGTACGATCTTGTGAATTTCTCATAAGATATGGTTTTAAAAATGTTAAACAATTTCTAAAACAAATCAACAAGCATACCAAAAAGAAATCCCGAGAGCGAAAGCAATCGGGATTTTAAATTTTATGGAAAACGAAGTGTCTTAGTCTTCTACTTTAAAAGTAATAGGTAAAGAATATAACACCCCTACTGGTTGCCCTCTTTGCTTTCCTGGAGTCATTTTAGGTAATAATTTAATTACACGTTCTGCTTCTTGTTCTAACCTCGGGTGTGGCGCACGAGAACGTATATTTACAATGTTCCCTTTTTTGTCAATTTTAAAGCTCACAAATATTCTATTTACTCCAGTAAGTCCAAGATCTGCTCCAAGGTCTGTGTCAAACTTTCTATTTACTAGTTTACTTACCTTTTCACTCATACACTTCTTACGGTCGTTATTATTTTTCTTAGACTCACATCCAGGAAAAATTGGCACATTTTCAATTACCGAAAACGGCACATCCGCAATTTCTTCTTCTTCTTCAACCACTTCCACTTCTTCTACCTCAACAATTTCTTCTTCGGCATCTGTTTCTGTAGACTCTATGATAGTTTCTTCTATCTCTTCTTCATCCTCTACAACCTCAATGATTTCTGGCGCTGGTGGTGGTGGTGGTGGTGGTGGTGGTGGTGGTGTATTTAATTCTGTAATTGGGATTTCTTCATCATCAATATCATCTAGATCTAAAGTATCTATGGCAAAGTCATTATCATAACTTTTATGCTCAATACCTCTCCATGATAAAAATAGGACTACAATCAGACCAATCTGGAAAAATAACAAACTCTTCTTTCGAATGTCTGCTTTTGGGTTTTTCTTAGGTTCCATAACTTGAAATTATTTAAGTGTCTAAAGTAACGAAATAAAAAAGTAAAATAAAACTAAATTTTCATTTTTAGCATACTAGATTTGTTAATACTCAGCAGGGCAATAACTAAAGCAACTACAACTCCTAATGCATTTGCAATAATATCCCATGCATCTGCCATTCTATAGGTAGTTAACGCACCCTGTAAGAACTCAATTAATACCCCGTATAAAACGGCAAACAATGCTATAATAAATAGGCTAGCACGAAGAGCACCTTGTTGTACAGGTATCTTCTTAAAAAAGCGCCAAGACATCCATAACAAGGCTAATCCAAAATAAGCCAATCCATGCAGGACTTTGTCAAAATTAGTTGCCAAAGTAATGATTTGCCCGGTATTAACTAAAGAAGCTATCGCAAGCAATACTGTGTATGCCATCACGAAAAGGAAAAATACTCTATGCTCCAATAAGCGCTGCATAACCCTCTGCGTCTAGAAGACTTGCTACTTCATCAATATTAGCCATCTTAATTTTTATCATCCATCCTGCTCCATAAGCATCAGAATTCACGACTTCAGGCTCGTCTTCTAACGCTTCATTAAACGCTATTATTTCTCCTGTAAGTGGCAAAAATAAATCAGAAACAGTTTTTACTGCTTCCACTGTCCCAAACACCTCATCTTTACCTAATGTTTCGTCTACAGTTTCTACCTCTACATATACAATATCTCCCAGTTCTCCTTGTGCAAAATGTGTAATTCCTACGGTTGCCACATCTCCCTCTATTCGTACCCATTCGTGGTCTTTTGTGTATTTTAATTCTGCTGGTATGCTCATAGTAGTCTTATTAAATATGGTTGTCTAAATTAGTTATTATTTTAAATTTATGCTTTCGCGAAAGCACTCTATATATACTATAATTTTAATTTCCAAAGTTATATCTCATCGTAAACCCGCTTCTAATTGTAGTTTGCGGAAAGGCCGTAGATATTGCAAAGGTCGAAAAAGTATGATCATAAAAGAACAAAGCCGTAAGATTTTTACTCAATGCATAATCTGCCGTAAAACGCAAACCATAAATACTCTGCCCCGCGGTAGTCTGACTATTCTCACTATCCAAAAACCGGATAATCGTTTCATTCTCACGAAGGGACAAATCTGCTCTAAAGTTAAGGTCGCTTTTTAGTACTTTCCTTGTGCCCCCAAACTTGCTTACAAAGGTAAGATCTTTAACACGATATCCTAATCCTAGAATATATTCATCTCCTTTAATCTCTGTCAATAAGTTATTATCAAAACTCAACCCTAAGGCACGATCTCTCCTCACTTCTGCTAATATCTTAACTGAGTTTTTCATCTCAAAATCCAATTGTATAAGTGGCGAAAATTGTTCTGTAAGCGTCACAGAATTAAAGAGGGTTTGATTTAAAAAGTTATTGGATTGATCCCGTTGCGCTGTATTTGGATCAAAATCCGTATTTCTGTTAAAGGCAAGATTGGTGTTAAATTGATTTACAGTATAACCTGCTGTATACCCGTGCTGCATAGAAAAACGCTTGAAGTTTTTCTTAAACCAAGGCAATCGCATCAAGCCAGTATACTTAACATTCCAGTTAGGCAATGGAATATCCCTAAAAGCTCCA
This sequence comes from Dokdonia sp., assembly GCA_023299935.1. Taxonomy (GTDB): domain Bacteria; phylum Bacteroidota; class Bacteroidia; order Flavobacteriales; family Flavobacteriaceae; genus Dokdonia. Next base: position 15,500 of record JALZVV010000153.1, on the reverse strand, counting down.
AGCTTAGTATCCTCTGCTTCTGTTCCTGAATATGCAGATAAAAAGGCAGGTAATAATACGGCTTGGTTGGTTCTTCCAAAACCATCAGGAAATCCATTTTCATCTCTTTCAAATTCTGCCCCTCCATAAAATTGCTCCGCTAATCTATTTGCAACGGTCAATCTATTTTCTTGAAAGGTTTCAAAAGCTTCAGAAAAGTCAGAGGTGCTTCTGCTAAAAGCAGTCCCTAGTAGTACTGTAGAAATATTAAAATTACCAAAAGCATTTCCTACTAGTGATTGGAATTCTAGTGTTTCTGGATCAACTCTAAAATTTTCTGAGTAATTTTCTTGGAACACCCGGCTAAAGTTAAGATCAATATCTAAATCTCTCAGTAAACCAACTCTGACCTGCGCCGCAAGATTTCTACTTTCTATCTCCCTATACTGCTGATTAAAGTCTTGGAACAAAGTTAACCAACCGTTTCTAGCGGCCAATTCTCTTACCTCTGCTTGACTCCCAAAAATGAATCCAGCCGTAGGGCGTAAGGTCCCTGCAAATCCTATTGAAGGGGTATATCCCGGAAGGAAAATACCATTAGTTTCTTGATAATTCAACTGCACTCGTTTTATTGCTGTAAGCAAGGCTATACCTCCATTATATGCTTTTTCGCTAGCACTTAAACTACTCGCTAAATCCTTTGTTTCCTGCTCTTTTTGATCTCTTATAGATAAAGCATTATCCCTACTGTTTTCATCTTGTGGAGAAGGTAAGTTGTCCCCCCTTCTTCGCGAAGATGACCTTCTTTTTGTCTTTTTGGTCAAGCCTAGATAACGATATAATTTATCCATCTCGAAAGTACCATTAATGGCATGCATATTTGTGTTCTCAATCGCATTTCCAAGATTATCTAGCACTCCATCTCCATCTGCATCCAAAGTCTGGAACTGTTGCGAGCCTCGCTGCCACCTGTAGGTTGCAGAGTAGGCGTATGTTGCAGAAATCCACTCGGTAAACGGAAATTTATTAAACGGCAAGTCATAATTGAGTTGTAATGCTCCTACATGTGTATTAGGCGTACCCACATCTAAAAAGCCATCATAAATCCCAAAACCATCCCGCTCTTGCCCTAAATTATCCAAGAATAACGGATTGCCATCATCATCCAGATAATTACGGACTATACGGTTATGGCCTACATCATAATTGAAGCGCAAGCTATTTGTTATTGGAAAATTTATACTATACCCCCAATCAAATAAATAGTTTCTTTGAAATAGTTTAGGCAGCCCAATGGATCCTTGCTCTAAATCTAAGTCCCTAAATTGTTGTTCGTTATACTGTCTATTAATATTAGAAGTTACGGCTACACTAGATGGCAAATAATTAAAGTTAAAGTCTTTTAAGAACTTCGTGTATTTACCTGTAAACAATGAGTCATTTTTCTTGAAAGGCTCTATGGGCTGGGGATTAAAATCAAAATTATAGGTGCCTCCTAATCTCACATTTTGATCTATGGATTCTTCTATCTCAAAATCTCTATGATCCGTTTGATTATAAGAATAAGAGAAGGTTAAATTCTCCACGTCATAAGGTTGTGGTTTTTTGTCTGTAGTTCGATTCTTCTTAACACCTATCAAATTGATACTTCTTCTTCGCGTATAGTCTTCCGCCCGATTCTGAATATCATCCCGATCTGCATCAGATGCAGCATTAGCCAAGACCTGATTTAACTCCACGTCTCGAAATAGCGGATCAAACTTAGGGGTGATTAATTGTTCACCAATCGCATAGTTAAATGGGACCTGTATCCCCCACTTCTTAGGTAATAGTTGGCCCGCATTAATATTAGTAACAACATCATACTGAAAAACATCTTCTAAACTCCGTTCTTGTGGACCTTGCTCTAATGACCCAAAGCCTGTTGTACTCTGTCTTGCTGTTGCAGATACATTTGCAAAGTCTGCAACATTGCCATCTAGATTAACTACCGCAGCCCATCCGCCTGAATTTTCAAGGCCTTCTAATCGCAATTCATTAAACCATACTTCTCCACCAATTCTTCGCACTGGGCCTGTATCAGAATTCGAATTTCTAACACCTAACAGACCATTACGCACATCTCCAAAACTAGGCAATCCTAAAATTCCCACACGTAATTCGTCTTCCTCAAAAGGATCATTCGGGTTTACCTGTTCTCCATCTTCTCTAAAATAAAATATTTCATCTGCATCTCCTGTAAATTGCTGGAAATCACCATTAATAATTCTAGATTTAACCTGTTGCAAGAATTCTAAGGACACATTTATTTCATTTACCTCAGGCCATACCTCTGTTGGTAAAGATGCACCGAAAGGTGTTTTAACTAATGCCTTTTCTATTTGATAAAAATTAGAATTTAAATCGGTACCTATTCGTAAAAACCCAACCATTTCTAAATCGTCCAACTTGGTTTCATCTTCTAGTGGAGGCCCTCCTAAATCACCGCTAGGAGCGGCTAAGCCTTCTGCATGAAGGAACATACGTATCCTACTGTATTGTCTTAGATCAAGGTTATAGCTTTTAAACACACCACGACCATCCTGTGGCTCTAATTCATCTACTCTAATAGACAATGATTGCTCATTTTGTCTAATGTTATTATTGTTGTTATTCAGTCGCTCTCGCACAACTCCTGGAGGCAACACATAAGGTATAGGTGATCGAGTTTCATTAGCCTCAATATTCACTGCTGCTACCTCAAATGACGTAGGATCATCATCTGGAGAATCTCCATCCGTTTCAAGCGAGAGTAAATATCTTCTAAAATCTCCTCGCACTAAGTCTAAAGTACCAAAACGCAGGACAATAGGGTCTTGCCACTCGCTCATATACATACGCATAAAACGTATGGCTCTAAAATCTGAAATACCGCCTACTGTATTGTCAAACTGATCAATAGGTACTCTAAACTGAACCCATCGCGTAGGGATATCTGATCCATCGTCTGCGGTAACAGACAATTCCCGCACATCTGTTACAAAATCATTATTGTCTATAGATAAGGATCCTGGATTAATATCAATTTCATACTCATAATATGCGTCAATAGTATTCATGGTATTGTCGCGATTTACGTCCTCTACATCTGGAAAAGTAGTACTCCCTCTATCGGTTTGCGTTACCTCAACTGGCGAGTTTCCTTGTAAATTGTTAAAGTCTCTATAGCGTTCTACAATCCCCCCTGATCTATTTAGGAAATAGGTGTAGTTATCTGCAGCCGGATCCTCAAGACCTCCAAAACTGGCAAACTGATTTGCTTCTTCTAAATCACTTAATCCATCATATCCAATATCTTGATTGGTACGCTGTAGACCTTCTGTATCAAAAGCATATATCAAAGATTGATTGGCGGGTATTTTACCCCAATTCGTTGCTATTGTATTATCCGTTCCCCCATCATCTGGCAGTCCATTTTCATACTGCTTTCTACCATCCTTTAAAATATCTTCAGAGATACTTCCTAAGTTTATCGTTACTTTTCCTCCAGGATCTGTAGTATTTCCATCGGCAAAAAATGGGTCTAGTAACCAGAATTCTACAAACTCTACATTAGACTGTTCAAAATCTGTAGCGGTAAGCTGTCTCATAATACCTCCAAAATTCTGCTCAGGGTTTTCAAGTACACCATCTACGGCATCTGGACTAAAATTGTACGGCCCTCTTTCTTCAGGAAAATAAGCGAGATCTAAGGTAAACAAAGCTTGCGTTTGTCCTGCCACGATATCCTGTTGCGGAAAAATCTCATCTCTAAATACACGACGTGTCTCTGGAAAAGAGAGGTCTGCTTCTGAAATCTCATCAGGTCTTTGATTATTATAGAAAATAGGATCAATCGTATACCAAGCCAATTTTGCCCTTCTAAATCCTACTGTTAAATCATCATTTGCTAATTCACCTCCGAAACCAACAGGTGCCGAAGATAAAAACCATTGCAATGGACTACTTACATCTATACTCGTTTGCGATCCTTCAAAATCTTCTATAAAAGAAGTTGCTTCTCCATTAAAATCTGTGCCTCGTGGTGTTCCAGGAAGCAAGTAGGCAAACTCACCTCTAACTGATAAGTTAGAAGGTGCATCTGTATCTATATTAGGCAACTTATTTACTAAGCGTGTTAGGAAAGGAAGCTCAGTGGAGTACTGCGCATTAAGTCCAAAAATAGTATTATTAATAGGCTCAAAATCAAAAGTTGCTTTTTGCGTAAGTGGGCGTTCATTTAATTTAAGAAATGTACCTCCTATAATAAAGTCATCTGTAAACTTATGTTCTACATTAATTCCTGTAAATCGTTTGTTTTGCTGTCCAAATACTGCATTATTCTCTACAGAGGCAGAAATAGGTATCCCCGACGCTTCCAGAGATTTATCCAAAATCGTTACACGTCCTAGCTGATAGTTTACCGTATAATCCAAACCTTCTACAAGCACTCTTCCTCCTGCGGTTACCGTTACAGAACCTTGAGGCACATTAAAGGCTCCTAATGGAATACCACTCTCCTGAGTAGATTTAAAACGACCTTTAAGAATAAATTTATTTTTCTCAGAGTTGTCACGGGCAATTGTCTTGGTAGATTTATACAGCGAGCGATATACAAATTTATCTTGATGCACGTTAAACGTACTTATCTCTGCACCATCATTATCTAATCCATCATCATATATCTCAGAGTCATCAATTCTAAGCTGGTTAAAGAGATGTTCTCCAAAAGGCTCAACTGTGGTAAATATGACACTTCCATTGCGCACGTGAACGGTAGTTCCATTTACAAAATCAAAAAATCCATCTCCTCCTACTTGAGGATCTCCAAAAGAGGTTAATCTATCTAAATTAAACAGTTGTAATAAAGTATTAGATTGTAAGGGATTGTCTGTGCCAAAAGCAGTAGGCAATGCCGCTCCTTCTACCGGCGTTATAAAATTTAAAGGAGAAGGATCTGCATAAACAATATTCATTCGAAAACCATCTTGCTCTAGGTCAAAAGTACCTAGAGGATAGATATTTTTCATCATTAAATCCCAGATAGGCTCCTCAACATTAGTCAAATTACTTTTAAGCATTTTTACTACTAAGTTCTGTGGGCTTCCCGCTAGTGTAGGTGGTATAAAATCATCATCGATACCATCTGCATTATTATCTGGATCTTCAAAAACACCATCTCCATTTACATCTGCATCTGCAACATCTGCAATACCATCATTATCCTGATCTGTCTGCGTTTGCGGGCTATTGGAATCGGCTATATCTGGTATACCATCATTATCTGCATCGGGACGATCACCATTTGTAGCATCTACTCCATCATTTGCAAATTCTCCTACCTGAAATACTTGTCCTCCTACCGTGTACTGGAAGGCTACCCCTAACACCTCGTCGTTATTTAAACGTTGATTCAACGAGATATATCCCAATTGAGGATATACTGTAAATTGATTTTCATCCAACTGACGCGCATTCTCTAAAAGAACATAATCTGTACCGTCTACTACCTGCACTCCTCCAAAACCGTCTTGAACGGTAGCTATATCTCTAATCGCAGGCGTCAGTACGGATTGAACTGTTGAATTATCTATACCGCGAGGGTTAAAATCATTGTTTGCATTATCTGGAAAAGCATTGGCCACATTATTTAGAAAGCCAGAAGGTGGAAAATCTAAACCTATATTACTTTGATCTGATTCACCTATATCTTGTATGGCGATAATATTTCTTGCATTGTTGGTTTGCGCTTGTCTATTCGTAATCCAAGCCTCAACCCTTGTAATCTGAATATTGTTATTTATAAACGGATAATTCTCTAAAGATTCATCATAGATATCTCTAAAGTAATGTGCTAAAAAGAAGTGACGATTCTCGTCATAATCTAAAGCGAATACATCAAAATCCTGGACTGTCGCTCCTCCTTCTGCGACAACCGTTCGTGGTTGTGACCTATTCTCTGCAAATACAGCCGTAACATTAGTCTTGCCGAACTGCAATTCTGTCTTAACACCGAATAAACTTTGAGATCCTTGAATCAAGGCACTATTGAGCGGCAAAGCCACATTACCTATTTCAATTTTTTGGATAATATCATCCTCAGTAGGTGTATATTCTAATTTTATCTGATTTTGAAAATCAAAAGTAGACTCTGTGTCAAAATTTGCAGTTACCTGTAGACGTTCTCCTACTTTACCCAATAAACTTAAACTTATACGCTGGTCAAAATCTAGGGTTACATTACTCCTATTTCTTGGCGAAAAAGCCGGATTGTCCTGCTTTGTGAACAAAACCCCTAAATCGATCTCTACAGACCCTGTAGGTGTAAATTCTATTTCTGTCCCTCCAAATATGGATTCAAATAAATCAGATTTTACCTGAAAAACAGGAAGCAAACTATTCTGATTTGCCAAACCTTCTTGGGTACGGCCATCTAAAGCAGCTATTTTCTGTTTAAAATAGTTCTTCATTTCCTCATCACGCACACGACGTTGGTATTCTTCTGGCGTTAGGATTAATGGGTAGTTGATATTAAAGCTTCCGAGCTGCTCGGTAAACACATATCGATCCAATTCTGGGTCATAGGTATATTTAGAAACAATACTTCCCGGATTAGCCAGCTCCAAGGAGCCTAAAGAAAAACCTGTGTCTGTTGAATCCTGTTCAACTTCATCTGTGTCCTGGGCTGTAAGAACAAAAGTTCCTGCAAAAAGAACTCCTATAAAGCATACAAAACGTATATATGTAGTTGTGTAATGTTTTAAATTCAAAATCTTCTTATAGTTTTTTTAGTGCTTCCTTTATTATTTTTTCAACGGTTGCATCTGGTGTTTCTTTTAGAATTCCTGAGCATACTTTATCTGCCTGTTTTCTAGCGAAACCTAAGGTTTCTAAAGCAGATAACGCTTCTTCCTTATTTGTATTGCTTGAAACCGCAGATTCTAGGTCTATATCAAACACTTTTAAGATTTTATCCTTTAGGTCTAAAATCACACGTTGCGCTGTTTTTGCGCCTATTCCCTTAATACTCTGTATAGTAGACACATTACCAGAGGCTATTGCCTGTTTTATTTGATCAGGATGCAGTGAAGAAAGCATGGTTCTCGCAATATTTGCACCAATACCTGACACAGAGATAAGAAGCCTAAATATTTCGCGCTCCATTTTATCTACAAAACCATACAGGGTGTGACTATCTTCTTTTACCTGTAAATGCGTGTATAAACGAAGGGCTTCTCCATCTGAAATTCCTGAAAAAGTGTGAAGTGAAATATTAATAAAATAGCCCACTCCATTGCAGTCAATAATGACGTGCGTTGGATTTTTTTCAATTAGTCTTCCACTAAGGTGCGTTATCATGTAGTTATCTGGCTATTGAAGCGGTAAATGTATGAAATTTATCTAGACCTAAGCGCTGTTCTTCTCATAGGAATTTAAGGGGCTTATGCTTTCGCGAAAGCGTATAAAAAACTCGTTTAAATGCAGTTTACTTAGAAAACTCCTGTATTCCGTATTTTTCTTTCTTCTGAGCATCTACTACAGTGATTGCGGCCATATGCACAATCTCATCTACACTGGCTCCTAATTGCAATACGTGAACGGGCTTACTCATCCCAAGCATAATAGGGCCAATATTGTCTGCTTTTTCCAATTCCTTAATCATCTTATAGGTGATATTAGCACTATCTATGTTAGAAAAAACTAAGGTATTAACCTTGCGACCTGCCAATTTTGAAAACGGAAACTTACTCTTGAACATATCTTGATTCAGGGCAAAATCTGCCTGCACCTCACCATCTACAACTAAGTCGGGATAATACCTATGTAAATACGATACCGCCTCTCTTACTTTAGTCGCTTTTGGATTATTAGATGATCCAAAATTAGAGTAAGACGTCATGGCTACCACAGGCTCAAGACCAAACATCTTAACTGTAGTGGCCGTCATCTGTGCGATTTTTGCCAGTTCTTTTGCCGTTGGGTCGATATTAATTGAGGTGTCTGATAGGAATAATGGACCTCTAGATGTAATCATAAGATTTGTTGCTGCCACCTTCTGAACCCCTTTTGCAGGCCCAATTACTTCTAAAACGGGTTTTAAGACAGACGGGTAACTTCTACTATGTCCTGACAACATTCCATCTGCATCTCCTTCATTAACCATCATTGCTGCAAAATAATCACGTTGACGCATTAATTTTTTAGCATCAAAAAATGTAATCCCTCTTCTTTTTCTAGCCTTCCAATATAGCTCTGCATATTTATTGACATGGTCCATCTCTTCTTTAGACTTAGGGTCAATAATCTCTACATCTGCATCAAATTCTATTTCTTCCTTAAGCTCTAAGATCACATCTCTATTCCCAAGAAGAACGGGAATTGCAATTCCCTCATCGTGCACATATTGGGCTGCTTTAAGCACATCAATTTGATCTGACTCTGCAAATACAATGCGTTTGGGATCTAAACGAGCTCTGTCTAAAAGTAGTCGTATAATCTTATTATCCTCACCTAGTCTATTTCTAAGCTCATCCTTATAGTGCTCCCAATCTGTAATTGGATGTTTTGCCACACCGCTATCCATAGCGGCTTTTGCTACTGCTGGCGGCACAGTAGTAATCAACCTTGGATCAAAGGGTTTAGGAATAATATAATCTTTGCCATAGGCTAATCGAGTCGCTCCATAGGCAATATTTACTTGCTCAGGAACAGGCTCTTTTGCCAGTTGCGCTAGGGCCTTTACAGCAGCCATTTTCATCTCTTCATTAATAGCAGACGACCTGACATCTAATGCACCTCTAAAAATAAAAGGAAAACCAAGTACATTATTTACTTGATTAGGGTGGTCAGAACGACCCGTAGCCATAATAATATCTTCACGAGCAGTAATAGCCTCGTTATATGGGATTTCTGGATCCGGATTTGCCATTGCAAACACTATAGGATCCTTTGCCATACTTCGAATCATATCTTGGTTGACAATATTCCCAACAGAAAGTCCCAAAAACACATCTGCATCTACCATAGCTTCTGCAAGCGTATTAAATCTTGCTTCACTTGCAAATAAGGCTTGACTAGGGTCTAAATCATCCCGATCATTTGTAAGTAATCCTTCACTATCAAACATATATATGTTATCTAATGGCACCCCTAGATTGTGATATAATCGCATACAAGATATAGCCGCACTTCCTGCACCACTAACGGTAATTCTAACCTCATCAATTTTCTTTTCTGCTAATTCCAAGGCATTGAGTAATGCGGCCGCAGAGATAATAGCAGTCCCGTGCTGGTCATCATGCATTACTGGAATATCCAATTCTTCTTTAAGTCTTCTTTCTATCTCGAAAGCCTCTGGAGCACCAATATCTTCCAAGTTAATACCTCCAAAAGTGGGAGCAATATTTTTTACTGTTTCTACAAAACTATCTGGATCTTTGGCGTCTACCTCAATATCAAATACATCTATATCTGCAAAGATTTTAAATAACAAACCTTTTCCCTCCATCACCGGTTTAGAAGCCTCTGGACCGATATCTCCCAATCCCAAAACTGCTGTTCCGTTAGAAATTACCGCTACAAGGTTTCCTTTTGCTGTGTATTTATAAACATTATCAATATCCTTGGCTATCTCTAGACAAGGCTCTGCAACACCTGGAGAATAGGCAAGTGCCAAATCTCTTTGGGTGGCATATTTCTTAGTAGGTACGATTGCAATTTTACCCGGCTTTGGTTTGGCGTGGTATACTAGTGCTTCTCTGCGTTTGTTATCTTTCTTCATAGATAGGTTTCTGTACATTCAAAAATAAGCATATTCCATAGAGCAAGCTCACCTTATGTTTTATTTTAATATGGCTTTAAGAGTTTGTCCGCAACATCCATGTTTTCCGGTAAACCCCCTATATTTTGCAGCTTTATAGCTGCTAGTGATTGTCCCATTTTTAAGCAACGCTCAAAAGAAAATTGTTTACAATATCCCATTAAAAATCCGCTCCAAAAGGCATCTCCAGCACCTGTTGCATCCTCTATATTTTCTATTTTCTCTGCAATTAGTGAAATTGATTTTTTACGCTTTTGCGAAAGCGTAACCCCTGCTCTTCCCATAGTCAAGCATACGACATCTACTTCTAAGTCTTCATGAAAGTACTTAAATATGGCTTCGTGAGATTGCCGCTTTCCAAAATAACGCTCCATATCATCCTCACTAATTTTTACCAATGGATTGCATTTACAATAAGCTTCCAAACATTGTTTAGCCCGTTCTCTGCTTTCCCAAATCTGTTCCGAAAAATTAAAATCAATACTCAACACACAACCTGTCTCATAGGCTTCTTTTGCCTTTCTGAGAATAGTCGTTTGTGCAGGATTTTTACTCAAGGCAAAGGCTGTAGTATGGAATATTCTTACCTCTTGTAATACTGCTGCGGGTAGTTGATTCTCTGTAATCATCCTATCTGCATTTCTATAGGCAACAAAATCTGGAGTTCCCATTGTTTTAGAAACAAAAATAACGGTAGTCGGTTCAGATTCACTAATTTTAATAGCGTCGGTCCTTATGCTGCTTTGCTTAATCTTTTCAAGAGCGTAGCTTCCTAAACCATCATTACCTATTGTGCCGACAAGTTGAACCTTTAGTCCCAATCTTGCCATATTTATTGCCACATTGGTAGGAGAGCCTCCTAAAAACCGTTGATATGATTTTGTTTCTGCTAAGTTCGTTTCTGCCTGTTCTCCAATACAATCTATAAGGATTTCTCCCACGCATAAAATATCTATAGCCCTACTCATGTTAATAATTGTTTCCCCTCTAATGATTGTGCAATAAGGACTGTCCCTGCTGCACTCCAAGCACAAAACGGCACACCATTAGGTGCTCCTGTTTGAGAATTAAAATTTTCATAAAAACTCCATTCTTCTTTCTCGTTGAGTGCATTAATTCTTTGTAATATCTGCACAGCTGCTTCCTTTCTATCCTGTTGTATAAGTCCCAATCCATAAAAGCCATTCACCATTTGCCAGGTACCGCCATTATGGAATTCATAAGGATGATTTCTAAATTCATACTTGCAGTTATTAGTTAGCCATTGCCAGTCTTCATCATCTTTGGTAATTACAGGCCAAAATGCTGGAAGTAATTTAAGCTTTAGGCTTTCTTCTAAGGATTGGGTATAACTCATTAATTCCTCCTTGTCATCTGAGGTTCCAATATTTAGGAGGAGCGCAAGGCTATTAGCAAAGCCATCAAACTGGTTTTGATAACCTGCCGGCTCTAACGATGCGACCCAATACGGAGTCTCTTTGAGGTTTGAAAACGCTTTGGGGTGATAAGGATCTTTAGTCTTAGAATTTCTTTTATAGTTTGCCGTGATTTTCTCAGTGATTGCCTTTTCTTTGGCACTAAGCAATTTATCATTTTCAAAATGTAAGTAGGATCGCAAAGCCCAGATTCTAAGCAATTGGTCATACAAAATAAATCCCTGCGTAGGATACTCATCTGCCCAATTCCCTGAACGCGGCACATTCATTAAATCGCCATCATTGTATTCCCAACTATGTTGGATGCCAAAACCTTTTAGAATATGTGGTTGCAGCTGTTTTAAAAAGGCTCTATCCTTAGTCACATGGACGTATTGACAAACGCCAATAATAAACCAAGCTACCGTATCTACTCTTCCAGCCAGTCCCCCATAACTCACTTCAGTATTTTCCTCGCCATAGTATACATTAGAAGGAATCATCCCTCGTTCATGTTGATGTTGGGCTAGGGTTAGAAGTGTAGCTTTCATCGCTTTGACCAGTTTTTCATCTCCATCGAGCAATCCTGCTAGACCACAGATTACGCCGTCTCTGGCCCAAACTCTTTTATAGTTGGCAATATCATTAGCACTCGCCAAGAATCCTTGCGGACTGGCTACTTTTTTTAATAAAGTTATGGAGTGTTCATAAGGGGTCATACAAATAATTCTTCTGGATGAATAAGTTGGTCTAATTGAGTTCTGAGTCTTGGAGAAAGCAAACTTAATCCTAATTGATAGCTCGCATTCATCCATCCAAAACCACTGGTAGTAATGTAATCAAATTCTGTCCCTACGTTGCCATACTCTGCAAATACTTTATGGCTTGCGGAGACCACATCATACTTTTCTGGAATCACACCATTATAATCTACTGCATTACAGGTAATCATCCATAGCCATCTGTACACCAGCTCTTGTGTTTCGGTCGTAAAACCATATCGCATTAAGCCTTGCCATATCATCATTTGATGCGGTGCCCATCCATTGGGATAATCCCATTGTCGCTGGACAGCTCCTTCAGGTACTTGCGCATTCATAAAACGACTAGAGCCAGCAATCCCTCCTTGCTCTTTCAGTTGAGATAGCAGTGCATCTTTCATTCTAGAGGCTTGTTCTTGAGAGCATAACCCAGCCCATAAGGGAAAATAATTGGAAGCACTTTGAAAATGGGTTTGTTGCGCTTTTGCAAAAGCATAATCAAAATACTGCCCCGCTTCTTCATTCCATAGCAGCTCATTGATCAAGGATTTTCTTTGTTGAGCCCTTGCGTCCCAATCCTGTGATGTTTTACCTTCAAAAGTATTCTCAAAGTAGGTTTTAGTGAGATAGGAAAAGTCAGTTTCATATTTGTACAGCAAACTATTCAAGTCTACCACATTCAAATCTGCACAGACGTTATCCAGTCTCCAACTCGTATCATGGCCGCTCTCCCTAAGGCTTCTGTCATGTGTAAAATAGCTATCTAAATCTGCAGATTGAAAAGCTCCAGACTGAAAACGTGCAATCAATTCTTGGACAGAACAGTTTTCGTTTTTGGCGAAAGCCAACAAATGCTCATTAAAATGTCCCGTTTCTGTCTCTGGCGGCACGCCTATGCCCTGAGCATAATATCTATTTAAGCCGTTTGCAGTAAGCCGTGGCGCCTGCATCCAAACGGTTTCATATTCTTTTATTGCTGTTTTTGTGACACGTGCTAGCCATTCAGTCCCCAGCGAGGGATCCTTTTGATAGGTTTCTACAATAAAAGAACTTAAAAATGGCGGCTGCGTCCGGGTGAGGTAGTAGCTGCGATTGGCATTTAAAATCTTTCCGTAATGTTCAATCTGATAACAGAAATTATCAATCATTGCCTTGGCAAGGTCAACTCTATTATCCAGCAGTAAACCTATGCCTTCAAAATAGCTATCCCAACCGTACATCTCATTAAATCTTCCGCCGGGAACTACAAAGGGAATGCCCTTTCCATCTTCCAATCCAAGGGCAAGAATTCCTGCTTTTTCATTTATGGATTTTACGTAATCTGGGCTTATTACTTTAGGCAAAATCACGACTTCGAGATTGGGGAATTTAGACTGTAAACTTGTGTAATATGCAACACCTTGACTATCTGTTTTAGGCACATATAGTCGTTGCTTACTGCCTTGCGCCTTGCTATCTGTTAGAATTCTAGACAGGCCTTCTTTATCGATCGTTCGAGTAAGGTCATCCCAAAAATAGTCCCGTATCATTCTATTGATACGAGCTGTGGGTGCTTCTTCTATTTTCCATAAAGGGATAAGTGCTTCGGTATTGCCTTTTGCATGCTCTAGGGCAAGTTCTTGTAAGAGATTGGATAAATGATAGGTGCCTTGTATGGTATACGCTTTTGTGCCCTCATCTCCAGCCAGCAGAGAAGTCTTATCATCGCCATACAATGCGACCTCAAAAGCTTTAGGGCCTTGGTCTTCTATAGTGATTTTCTTATCGCCATCTGTATCCTCTTGTGCGAGGAGTCGAGATAGCATTTCTGGGATGTTAGCCTTGATGTGCATTTCGTGCCGTTAATCGATTAAGAATAAAATAGCAAACCAATAATGCAGCCATAGGTATAAGCGTGAAAAAGAAGGCTTTTTGAGCACCTACCTCTTTAAAAAGATATCCAATAACTCTACTCCCTATTGTTCCTCCTAATGCGGAAAAAATAACTATTAGACCTGTCATTGGACTATGAACATTTTTGGGCAAGGCAGATAAAACTACCGAATTGAGCAAAGGATAAATAGGAGCAATAAATAATCCAATAATCGGGAATGCAAACCCTAACACAGGAATATCTCTTATTCCCGCAACTTCTTGAACTTCTAGATTGAACAATTTAGGCAATACAAATAATACTAATAGCATGGCTATTATTGTGCAGGCAGATAACACATAAATCCAATTGATTTTTCGTGTAAGAGCTCCAGCAATGAGTCGTCCTATACCAAGAGAAATGGCTAAAATGCTAGCCATCATTATTGCCATATTTTCAGTAAGACCTAATACTCTTTCATTAAAAGTTGGTAACCACGTCATAATACCTTGTTCAATCATTACAAAGAGAAAGGCACTTATTACAAAGACAATGATTAGTAGTTTAGAGAGTAGTTTGAACATCCCTATAAACTCCTTAATAATGCTACGTCCTTCTATTTGAGAAGGGTTTTCAAACTTCGTGAAAAGCAAGACAATAAATGAAATTGCTGTCATAGTAGCTAGCAACCAGTATACATTGAGCCAAGCGTCTGGATTGCCTTCTGTATTAAATACTGGGAAAAGATAATATGCCAATGCAATACCAAACATAAACACTCCCTCTACAGAGCTCATTAAAGAATTATGTTCTTTGGTACCTTCAGTCACTAACCCTATTACAGAATACACAGATACTTTTATCAATGCAAAAGATGCGCCTACGGTCGCAAATAATATTTTAGCCGAGTCAAAAGAGTTACCAAAGTACATTGAAATACATCCAAAGGTAACGAGAGCCAATGCTATAAGCATAGCTTTTTTATATCCCAATCTAGGCAGGAAAGAAGCTACTAAAAAAGATACGATCGCTATAGGTAAATCTTTAAATGCCTCAAGAATACTTGCTGTGTCCTCGGCGACCCCATAATTATTTAGAGACTTTAAAATAACTATTCCTACACTATTTAAAAGAATAGCGAAAACAAAATAGTTTAAGTAAAGAGAAAGTTTTATCCCGAAGTGTTTCATAATCTAAATTTAAAAAGAAAGCACAAACTAGGTCTGCGCTTTCCGGTTGGATATTAACCACTTATCAGAACTCGTGTAGTTATGTTTTAAAAAAACAGCAGAGTCATCCTGAATATTTTCATAGGCTTAAATAGCCTCTACTTCTTTTAATTCTGTTAGCCTCAAGATAAGCAATGCGGCAATGGCAAAAAATACCGCTCCAAATAATATCGCATTTATTGCGTTACTTCCCAGCAAATATTTATAAATGGGTCCAAATGTTAATGTCTGGATAAACATAGGTATCACAATCATCATATTCAATACACCCATATATACTCCTCTTCGTTCTTGCGGCACTATTTTAGAGACCATAGTATACGGTATTCCCATCATTGCGGCCCAACCAATTCCAAATAATATCATAGGCACTAGAACCATTATTGGATCTGAAATATAAGGTATGGCAAACAAGGCGATAGCCGA
>JALZVV010000152.1 GCA_023299935.1 Dokdonia sp. | reverse complement strand
TTTCAGGGTCTCACACGTGTTAGTTTTCCATTTAACATCCTTCTCTTGTGCGATGCTGAAACAAGTTCAGCATGACGGGAATTTACAACTTTAGAGTTTCTAAGTTGGGATTAACCTCTTTAATCAGATTAAGTTTCCATTCTTTATGCCAATTCTTTAATTGTTTTTCTCTGGAGATGGCTTGTTCAATATCGGTAAACTCTTCGAAATAAATTAAATCTTTTAGATCGTATTTAGTTGTAAATTTTGATCCAATACCTTCTTGATGCTCCGTAACTCTTTGATACAAGTCTGCTGTTACCCCAATGTAAAATGTGGTACGGTATGTATTTGTCATTATGTATACGTAGCTTAATTGCATGCTATTTTATTAACGTCACCCTGAACTTGTTTCAGGGTCACATCCTGTTGTTCAGTCTTTTCATTCAGAATCCTTCTCTAGTGCGATGCTGAAACTAGTTCAGCATGACGGATTGTCGTCACCCTGAATTTATTTCAGGGTCTCATCTCGTTGTTCAGTCCAAGGTATTCAATATCCTTCTCTAGTGCGATGCTGAAACAAGTTCAGCATGACGGGAGCTTCTTGTGCGATGCTGAAACAAGTTCAGCATGACGAAGGTTCAGCATGACGAAGAGGGTTACCCCACAATATTCACAATCTTACCAGGTACTACAATCACTTTTTTAGGAGTGCGACCTTCTAGATACTGCTGTGTTTTTTCGTGAGCCATCACAGCCGCTTCTATATCATCTTTGTTCATATCCAATGGCAACTCTAGTTTAAAGCGCATCTTTCCATTAAAAGAAATAGGATATTCTTTACTACTTTCTACCAGATGCTTTGCATCAAAAACAGGGAAGGTAGCGGCAGAGATACTAGTTTCATTCCCAAGCTTGCTCCATAATTCTTCTGCGATATGCGGCGCATAAGGAGATATTAAAATAGCCAGAGGTTCTAGCACTTCTTTAGAAGTACACTTCTGACTCGTTAGTTCATTAACTGCAATCATAAAAGTAGAAACCGAGGTATTGAAACTAAAGCTCTCTATATCTGACGCTACTTTTTTAATGGTTTTATGCAAGGTCTTTAAACTGTCTTTACTCGCAGCCTCATCAGTTACAAAGAATGTATCTTCGTCCATAAGAGGAGTTCCTCCTTTGGAGGCGGAGGGGGATGAATGGTATAGTTTCCACATCTTTTTAAGGAAAGAATGTACCCCTGTAATACCTGCGGTATTCCAAGGTTTTGCTTGTTCCAGTGGTCCTAAAAACATCTCGTACATACGTAGCGTGTCTGCACCGTACTGATTACAGATATCGTCTGGATTAACGACATTGTATTTGGATTTGGACATTTTTTCGACTTCGCGACCAACTTTGTAAACAGAGTCCCCCTCTGTCCTGCGGACATCTCCCCCAGAGGGAGAGAAGCTAGAGCCGTCTTCTAACATAAAAATTGCGTCTTTAAATTCAGGACGCCATTTTGCAAAGGCTTCAATATCTAGTTCATTGGAAGCGTTCACAAATGCTACGGGAGCGTGAATAGGCTGTGTTTTTTTTCCTTCAATTAATCCTTCAGATAGAAAAGTTTGAGTTCCTTCTTCCCTATACACAAAAGCACTCGTTCCCAAAATCATCCCTTGGTTAATCATCTTCTGGAAAGGCTCATCTATGCTAATAAAACCTCTGTCAAACAGAAACTTGGTCCAAAAACGAGAATATAACAAGTGTCCTGTCCCGTGCTCTGAACCGCCTATATATAAATCAACATTACCCCAGTAATCCAAGGCTTCTTTAGGGATAGAACCATCTGCCGTAGTGTTATCCATATACTTTAAGAAGTACCAGCTACTTCCTGCCCATCCAGGCATTGTGTTGAGGTCCATCCCCCAAACCCCCTGAGGGGGCTCCTCGCCTTCTGCTACCGCTACTGTAGTGTTTGTATTTGTATCCCAGTGCCATTTTTTGGCGCGACCTAGTGGTGGCTCGCCATCTTCTGTAGGGAGGTATTTTTCTATTTCTGGAAGCTCAAGAGGCAAATGCTCTTTAGCAATCATTTGCGGCATTCCGTTTTTGTAATACACAGGAAAAGGTTCGCCCCAATAACGCTGTCTAGAGAATACGGCATCGCGCAAGCGATAGTTTGTTTTTCCAGAACCAGCGCCTATTTTTTCTAGTTCGTAAATCGCTAGTTTTACAGCTTTCTTATATTTTAATCCGTTTAGGAAATCACTGTTAGCAATTACGGTATTGTCTTTATCTGCAAAAGCTTCTTCTGATATATCTACCCCTTCAAACACATTAGGGATTGCAATTCCAAAATGATTTGCAAAATCATAATCACGCTGGTCACCACAAGGTACGGCCATCACCGCCCCTGTTCCATAACCAGCTAATACATAATCCCCAATCCAGATAGGGATAGGCTCTTTTGTAAATGGATGCTCTGCATAGGCTCCTGTAAAAGCACCAGAAATGGTTTTTACATCTGCCATACGCTCGCGCTCCGATCGTTTTGCTGTGGCCTCGATATAGGCATCTACATCTGCTTTTTGTTCTGGAGTTGTGATTTCTTGAACCAAATCTAATTCTGGCGCAAGCGTCATAAACGAAACTCCAAAAATGGTGTCAGGACGAGTTGTAAAGACACTAATCCCCCTAGCCCCCTGAGGGGGAATCTCACGATTATCTAATGTTGATTTTATCTCAGATAAGACTTCTTCTAGATTGCCTAAAACTTTTTCGTTTCTAAATCTTAAGACTTTATATCCTAAGTTTTCTAAAATTTCTGTTCTGGCCTGGTCTTTTTCAATCTGATCATCATGGATTTCTCCATCTACTTCTATGATTAGCTTTTTTGATAAGCATACAAAGTCCGGAATAAACTCAGCTATTGGATGTTGCCTTCTAAATTTGTCGCCTAGATTTTTACTCTTAAGCGATTCCCACAAAGCTGCTTCGGCAGGAGTGGGGTTATTTCTCATCTCCTTTGCTCGCTCGAGCAATAATTTTGCATTATTTCCTCCCGTCAAGTATCCAGGACGTTCAGTCCCCCTTTGGGGGATCAGGGGGAATACCACAGTTGCCCCCACAGATTTTCCAATCCAGTTGCGTTGGGTTTCTTTAATAGATTCGCTCCAATCAATTTTTTCTAACCCTTGCAATAAACGCTCCGCATAGGCACTAATGCGCATAGACCATTGGGTCATTTTTTTACGTACTACGGGATGACCGCCACGCTCAGAAACACCGTTTACGATTTCATCATTAGCAAG
>JALZVV010000151.1 GCA_023299935.1 Dokdonia sp. | reverse complement strand
CATAAAAAGTTCCTGCAGTTTCTGGCACAAAGGAGCTGGTGTTACTAGCAACTATATTGTCTCCAGAGGGAGTATCAAACCATAATACTGTTTCACCAGATTGTACGGTAACAGCTAATGCGGGAAAAGGCTCGTCACTGCAACCTAGCTGGTCTCCATTGCTGATAGGAGGATCTGGAAGCTCTGCTACTTCTACTAGGAATGCTTCTGATAGAAATGAACAAAAAGGACTCCCTAAATTGTCTGCATCTGTTGCAAAATTCACTCTATAATAAGTAGATGTTGTTAATGCAGTTACCTCAAAGATTTCATTAGTAGCTCCGGGAATATCAGTCCAATTAATATTGTCTGGGCTGGTTTGCCATTGTATTTCATAACTATCGTTAATCACAAAATCTGTTATAGCTTCTAGGGAGACTCCAGTAGGGGTTTGAGAATCACATACAAGTACCCCTTGCTCATTATCCGGGGTTGTAATGAAAGTAGTATCACCACAGGCTTTAAAAGTAATATCATCTATAGCGAGATCGTTACCACAACCTCCATCTCCATTATTAATCATTTTAAGAAGGACACTTTCTTGCCCTGCTTGTGTTTCAAAAACGAGACCGTAGTCCTCCCATATAGCTTCTGGAGTTCCATTGATATCTCCTGTATCTCCTGAGGCTAATAAGATAGTATCTGTTTCATTCCAAATTTCAAAACGCACATTTACTGGAATTCCTCCATTGGGACAGAAGGTAAAGTCGCTATCGTATAGGTTTATTAGGGCGGCGGAGAATTCGTAAAACGTATTTTCGCAGAGGCCAGTAATGATTCTTCTAAAAAATTCGTCTGCAGTAAAACTCGCATTGACAATGAACGCACGACCATTAGTATCGTTAGGAGTATTATCGGGTACATTATGCCAAGAAGTTAATTGACTCAAATTACTCGAAATGGTATAAGAACCATCCTGAGGCGCTGCGTTTACATACGTATAGGTAGTAAATCCAGTGGGTAGGGCAGGGCCATTAGTAGTACCTGTTCCAAAGTCTTCAGCAAATATGGCATCCCCAGTATCGCCTGGGCAAAAGCTAAGTTGTGCTCGTAATATACCAGTGAAACATAGAGATAAAAGCAAATAGATACAAAAAATCCTAAAGATCATAAATAGAAAGTAAAGATGCTGCTTAGACGTGTACGAACAAATTCTAGATAAATTATTTAAAAAAGGTAGGACTTTATAAAAGAGTGTTGTTTTATTACTGTAAACATATAAGTCCTACTATAAGTAACTAAATTATAAAGGTTATAAAATTGTTAATTATGGGAGTCATAAACTACAAGTAATACGTTAAGATATTATTGACTCCTAATAGTTTTATCTTGATTTGCTCCGAAAAATGGAAATTTAATTTTGAGATTTAGTTAGTATGTTTTAACCCCATAGCCTTAGGTTATGGGGTTTTACAGTTTAAAATGCTAAGAGACATATTTTAAGTTGCTGTTGCATTTGTGATTATTACAACAAAAAAAAGCCTCTACATTGCTGTAAAGGCTTTAAACTTGCTAGCTCCTCAACTAAGACTCGAACTTAGGACCCTCTGATTAACAGTCAGATGCTCTAACCAACTGAGCTATTGAGGAGTGTTACTTTTTGCAAGCGGATGCAAATATACACATTTTTAATAGTAGCCAAAATATTTTTTCTTCTTTTGAAGACTTTTTTCGCTACTTTGTTATAAAGATTTTCTTTTTTGCATGCGGTTAATAATACACCGCTAGCATTTAATGAACAGGCCTAATTTTCAAATAACTTTAACTTTTGCCTTAATCATAATACTTACTTTTGTTAAAGCTTTGGAATTAGCCCCAATACATCTAGGCTTTCAAAGGCATTAAAACAACAAATTTACACCTCTTAATACTGCTATGAGAAAGATTGGAATGGCACTTACCGCATTAATTTTATTCTTGTCTTGCAACAATGCAAGTGAGAATAAATTGGCTCAATTGGAAACTGTTTTGGAGGACACGACTACAACTCCCAATAGCACATTGTCAAAAGGGGATGAGATGATTGCTAAGGCCATTGAAGCGCACGGCGGGGCGTTATATAATCAAGCGGATTATGCATTTGTATTTAGAAAAAAGGAATATCGTTTTATTAATAATGATGAGTCATTTAACTATGAAATGCAAACTACAGATCGTAGTGGGAACAGGATTAAAGATGTGATTGTAAATGGAGCCTTTACACGATATATCAACGACCAGCCGGTAACATTATCTGAAAAGAATATCAAAAAATACGAAGAAGCGCTTAACTCTGTAATTTACTTTGCGACATTACCGTATAAATTAAATGACGGAGCCGTTAATAAAGAGTATGAAGGCACAACAACAATTAAGGGAATTAATTATAATGTGGTAAAGGTGTTTTTTAATCAAGAAGGTGGCGGGACAGATCACGATGACACCTATTATTATTGGATAAATACTCAAACGAATTTGATAGACTTCCTTGCCTATAACTATACAGTAAACGGTGGCGGAGCTCGTTTTAGGAGTTTTTACAATAGAAGGAATGTAGAAGGCATTACCTTTCAAGACTATATTAACTGGAAAGTACCTGTAAACAAGCCCTTGTCAAGTGCGTCGGCCTTATATGAAAAAGATGAGTTAAAGGAACTTTCTAGAATAATTACAGAACAAGTACAAAAGAATTAGTGTAGCATTAATACATCACATTATGAAACCACAACAGTTATTATTATTTGTTTGTTTGTCATTTTCTATGATGACTCAAGCTCAAAAATTTGACAAACTAGATAAGAGTCCTATGGATAGAGCTTATTATCCAGCAAATGCCGCAAAGCGAACTTTTGTTAAGTCTGAAGCTAAAAAAGCAGCAGCACAACCTATTATTAGAGTCACCTACTCGAGGCCTGCAAAAAAGGGAAGAGAAGTTTTTGGCAAATTGCTTAAATATCGAGAGGCTTGGAGAATTGGAGCTAATGAATCTACAGAGATTGTATTTATGACTGATGTTGTTTTTGGAGGGACAGCAGTAAAAGCAGGGAGGTATTCCCTAATTGCGATACCATTAGAAAATGAATGGACCTTAAAACTAAATACAGAGCTCGATGGATGGGGAAATTATGGCTATGATCCCTCTAAGGATATTGCTAGCATCACATCTCCTGTTACCCAAGGAAAAGAAGTAGAAAATCTATCTATGGCTTTATATGAAGCATCAGATAAGGTCGTACATCTTAAAATAGGTTGGGATACGAGCAGTGCGGAGTTCCCGATTCAGTTGAAATAAAGTTCGATAAAGAATGTATTAGTATCCCTGCTTTGAGAATAAGCAGGGATTTTTTATGTTTTGTCTCCTACATTAAAACAAAAAAAGCCTTTCCAAACAGGAAAAGCTTCTCATTGGATTCAACTACAAATCCATACCACGTGTGACGTGGCCAACACAACTTCTTTAAAAAAAAGCCCTCCGAGGAGAGCTTTTTTAATGCGGTCTGGACGAGACTCGAACTCGCGACCCCCTGCGTGACAGGCAGATATTCTAACCAACTGAACTACCAGACCGTTGCATTGCTGCGGCTGCAAATATACACGCTCTTTTTATTTGAACAAACAAAAAAATTAAAAAAATCACACAAATTTTTGTCGCTCCACCAGAAAGGTGGTCAGAATAGGACTAAAGCCTTTTTCAATCACGGCAGGCACATACTTTATACGGTATTGAGCACAACGCAATTGCAAGTTTTTAAAATAGGTTTCTACACTCGCTTGGTAGATATCCTTAATAGAATCTGCATATAAATTGATGTGATCACCGGTCTCTACATCCACAAAACGTTTGGGCGTGTTCGAAAAGTCAAAATTGTACTCTTTCTCCTCACTATAAGTGTGAAATAAGACCACTTCATGCTTATTATAAGTTAGATGTTGCAAGGCCTCAAACAGCTCTTCTTGCTCCACATCACTCTGGAACATATCAGAAAAAAGAAATACGAGGGAGCGACGTTTTAATTTTTCGGCAATGAGGTGCAAATGGGCGTAGGTGGATGTTTTCTTTTCCGCTTTCGCGAAAGCAGGATCAAGAACACCTCCCAATTGATCTAGCAACATATGATGATGTCTATCACTCCCTTTCTCGCCAGTGTAGAATTCATACTCTTCACTATAAATGCTCATACCTACTGCATCGCGCTGCTTTTTCATAAGGTTCATAATAGCAGCACTGGCTAGGGCCGAAAAACTAATCTTATTGAGATTATCTATACCGTATTCCTTTACGGCAGGATAATGCATAGAGCTACTGTTATCTAATATGAGGTGACATCGTAAGTTGGTTTCTTCCTCGTAGCGTTTGGTGTAGAGTCTATCTGTTTTTGCATAGAGTTTCCAGTCAATATGCTTAGTACTTTCGCCAGGGTTATAAATTTTATGCTCTGCAAACTCTGCCGAAAATCCGTGAAACGGACTCTTATGCATACCCGAAATAAAACCCTCTACTACGTGTCGCGCAAGTAGCTCTAGATTGCCAAAACCGGCTGTTTTATGTAATTCGGATTGTATATTCATATAGAAATATCAGGTCGAGGGCAATCGAGATCTAATTTACTAATGCAGGTGATTGACTGATTTATTATAATGCTTAGGCATGATCATAAACCGTATCAAAATCAACCTTCAAAAACCCCATCTACAATACCGTAGGCTACAGATTCTTCTGCACCCATCCAGTGATCGCGCTGGAAATCTTTCATTATTTTTTCAAAAGTTTGTCCGCAATTATCTGCAAGGATGTGTGCGCTCAGCTCTTTTGTCTTTACAATTTCTTGTGCAGTAATTTCTATATCAGAAGCTTGCCCTCGTGCCCCGCCAGAAGGCTGGTGAATCATCACTCTAGCGTGAGGCTGTATAAAACGACGTCCTTTTGCTCCTACAGAGAGTAAAAGTGACCCCATACTGGCAGCAAGACCTGTGCAAATCGTAGAAACGGGACTCTTAATCATCTTAATGGTATCGTACATAGAAAAACCAGAAGTTACATAGCCTCCAGGACTATTAATAAATAACTGGATTTCGTCATGACTTTGGGCATCTAGATAGAGTAATCTATCTACCACGTGCTTTGCAGTTTTGTCACTAACCATTCCCCAGAGGAATATTTTTCTGTCATTAAGCAATTGACTGTCAATTGCGTCCTGTACTTTCATTTTCTTTTCCATATAATTAATCTCCGCGAAGGCGGAGATCTCATCCGCACATTCACCATTTGTATTCGGTTTACTAAGTCTTCCGCCTTCGCGGAAGTATTTTGAATTGCGAAGGCGGAGATCT
>JALZVV010000150.1 GCA_023299935.1 Dokdonia sp. | reverse complement strand
AGCAGTGACCGAAGATTTAACTGGATTAGCTGCTGGAGATTATACCGTAACGATTACCGATGCTAATGGATGTGAATTAGTAGATACTTTTACAGTAGGTGGGCCTGCTGCAGCTATTGCTGTAGCAGATTCGACGATTACAGATGTGATATGTTTTGGCGCATCCACTGGAGCGATTGACATTACTGTATCAGGCGGTACACCCGGCTATACTTTTGCTTGGGATACTGGAGCAACGACCGAAGATTTAACTGGATTAGCTGCTGGGGATTATATCGTAACGATTACCGATGCTAACGGATGTGAATTAGTAGATACTTTTACAGTAGGTGAGCCTGTGGCTGCTATTGCTGTAGCAGATTCGACGATTACAGATGTGATATGTTTTGGAGCATCCACTGGAGCGATAGATATTACCGTCAGTGGAGGAACACCAGGTTATACATATGCTTGGGATACTGGAGCAGTGACTGAAGATTTAACTGGATTAGCTGCTGGGGATTATACCGTAACCATTACCGATGCGAATAGCTGTACGTTCATTGAGACTTTTATCGTAGGTCAGCCTACATCGGCCATTGCTATAGATGGAACGATTACTGATGTTGCTTGTTTTGGAGAGTCTTCTGGAGCTATAGATATTACAGTATTGAACGCTATTGCCCCATTAGCATATTCTTGGAGTAATGGCGCAACCACCGAAGATTTAGAGGATTTAGCAGCTGGAGCTTATACCGTAACGATTATAGATGCAAATAGCTGTACGTTCAGTGAGAGCTTCACAGTAGGAACACCTGCTGGCGGTCTTTCAATTACAGGAGTGGCAACAGATATTTCTATAAATGGAGCTGCAGATGGCGCTATTGATTTAACTGTTTCTGGTGGTACACCACCATATACTTATTCTTGGAGTAATGGAGCAAGTACTCAAGATATCAATAATTTGCCTCCTGGACCATATATTGTGACTGTAACAGATGTAAATGGCTGTACCAATCAAGCCTCCTTTTTATTGATACAAGATGCAGGTGATGGTTTTGAATGTAACAGTTTAAATTTATTTCAAACGATTAGAATACCTGAAGATATAGCCGGCGTTGGAAGTGCAGGAGATTTTATATTATATCGTGTTGATGAAGTAGATGGTACTTTTACTTTTATTGCTAATCTTTCGGTTTCTGATGGCCCTAGTGATTTTGCATTAACTGATATTAATGCCATTGGATTTAATCCATTGGATGGAAATTTATATGGTTTGTTTCGAAATGAGAGTGAATTATTTCGAATTGATGTAAATGGAGAAGTTACATTTTTAGGTGTAGTAACAGGTTTGGTTGGTGGTAATTCCCTTGTTGCGGGAACCTTTGATGTGAATGGAAATTATTATGTTACGGGCTCTGGGAATGATGTGCTCAATGTAGTGGATATTAATACCTTAACGTCTACCGTGGCAAGCCCTATACAGATTCAAGCTTCGGATATTGCGATTAACCCTGTAGATGGTTTGATTTATGGATGGGATCGCAATAATAGACAACTACGTACAATAGACCCTGTTACTGGTGCAGGAAATATTATTGGACCACCTGCAAACACTAGTAATTTAGCTTCAGCTGGAGCACTATATTTTACACCTAATGGTCGTCTACTCGCGTATGCAGATGATACTACGGTAGGTGCACAGGGTAGTCAAGAAACATTATTAGAGTTTGACATTACCACCGGTCTTCACTCCCCAATTGCTGTAGGTATTCCAGTTACTGCAAATGATGGCGCTTCTTGTGCTTTTTCTTTATTTTTAGAAAAAGAGGCGGCTTCTACAATTGTAGCAGGAGCAGATATTACGTATAGCTTTACCTTATTTAATCAATCGGGGACTGTGGCAGATGGAATACAGTTTACAGATGACCTTCCTGATGGCCTCTTATGGAGTTCAGATGTATTGAATTTATCACCATCAAGTGTTCAGATAATAGGCAATCCTACAGGTCTAAATATTGCTACTATTACTTTTAATAACGTGCCGACGGGTGAGACCACTTTTCAATTAACCGCAACAATACCATGTGATTATGCTTTTGATGTGGTTGAAAATCAGGCTGTGCTTAGTGGATTTCAAAATATGGTTTCAGATGATCCTTCTTTACCAGGATTCCAAGATATAACAGTAACAAGCGTACTTCCCTTTGAAATTGATACATCTGCAGATATCACAGATGTGGAATGCGGCGGTGAGTCTACAGGAGCAATAGATATTACCATACCTAATGGAACACCTCCTTTTAGTTTTGAATGGAGTGATGGGACAAATACAATAAGTACAGATGAAGATTTAGAAAATATACCAGCAGGAACCTATACAGTTACCGTAACAGATGGTAATGGTTGTACTGAAAATGAGACTTTTACTATTATTGATTTAACAACAGATATAGTACCAGTGGTAGCAATAACTCTTGATGGTTGCACGGGAGATGATATTGGAGCCATAGATTTAACTGTTAGCGGAGGAACTCCTCCTTACACTTATGCTTGGAGTAATGGAGCAACTACTCAAGATATTTCTGATTTAGAAGCTGGTGGATATACAATTACTATTACCGATTCAAATAGTTGTTCTGCTGAATTAGATGTTGAATTAGCTAGTGCTTGTTTGGCTTTACTTAAAACCGGAATACTCATAGATAATAATGGTGATGGTTGTTCTAGTCCAGGTGAGATTATTAATTATACTTTCACTTTATCTAACGAGGGGACTACTGCGGTTTCAGGAATAAGTGTAAACGATCCACAGATATCAGTTATTTCTTTTATAGGCGGAGATGACGATGGAGATAACGAGTTAGATTTAAATGAAAGTTGGACTTACACAGCTGAATATGCAATTACTCAGGATGATATTGATGCAGGAGAGTTTGAGAACCAAGCTACTGCAACCGGAACTGCTGTAGATGGTACAGACTTAAGTGATCTATCGGATCCAGTGAGTATTACAGAAGACAATCCAACAGTTACGGATGTATGTCAAGATGTAGATCCTGCAACTGCTTTAGCCATTATCAAGACAGGTGATTTAGCAATGACCGATGGTTGTAATATACTTGGAGATATTCTTACGTATACCTTTACAGTAACGAATCAATCTAATGTTAGTATTACTACAGTAGTTGTTACTGATCCTTTAGTTGGTTTGTCCGCTATTGTT
>JALZVV010000149.1 GCA_023299935.1 Dokdonia sp. | reverse complement strand
GCAATGATACTCGTAAGTAAAAGTGATCCTCCTAAACCTATAGCAATGTTTTGATTGCGTTTCTTTTGGGCTTGTTCTTCTAGTATTTGTTTTTCTTTT
Source organism: Dokdonia sp. (assembly GCA_023299935.1). Lineage (GTDB taxonomy): Bacteria > Bacteroidota > Bacteroidia > Flavobacteriales > Flavobacteriaceae > Dokdonia. The sequence continues at coordinate 13,871 of JALZVV010000149.1, read as the reverse complement.
TCGGAAGTTTGGTATTTTACATTGAGATTGGATATTTCTAATGCATTATCTCTATATAATAATTCATCACCTTGTATTTTTGAAGCTTTTAATGTTTCATATGCTTTCTTATAAGAATCATCTAGGTAATAATACTCTGATGCGTAATTGTTTAAGTAATAGAGTGATCTTAAAGTGTCTTTTTCGTTAATATAACTTTTAGCGGAGTCTATATAGCGTATAGATTTGTCGTATTCCTTCTGTTTTCTTGAAATTTCGGCAAGTCGTATAAATCCTCTAAATAATAGGCTTTTATTAGAATTTGTAATTGATATCGAATTATTAAAATATTCTTTTGATTTCTCCAAATCACCAACACCTTCATAATATGAACCTACATATGAATAAAAATGAACCCAAAATGGATGACCTTTAGGGAATTCTAACATTAAGGTTTCAAGCCTGCTTATCGTGTTGGGTGCTACATTAACTTTAAATTGAATATTACGTAATCCATAAATCACTTTTTTAGTGAGATAGTGATACTCATCAACTGGACTCTCAATAAGATCTTCTAATTTTGATAAATACAATTCTGCCTCTTTAGTACTTTGCACTAGTGAGTAATTATAGGTGTTAATAATAGCCAATAATGAGAGTTTTTCCAGCATTTTGTTATTAAGCTGTTGACTACGAGTTAAGGCATAATTAAAAAGATTAAAAGGTTTATTAATTTGTTTGGTATCCTTGTACAATAGATAGTATCCTTTTGTGATTGAGTCTATCAATTTAGATACTGGTGTTGCATTTTTCTTTTGATTAATTAGAGGATTATCTAAACCCTTGTTTTTTAAAACTTCAATTAATTGTACATAGGATATATTGCCCTCAGAGTCATTGGAACAACTAATAGCATCCTCATATTTATACTCTAACAGTAAGGCCAAACACTCTTGTGTTTGGCCATTTATACCTGAGTATAGAAATAATGAAATAAAGAAAAATAATAGTTTAATTCTAACCAAACCAGAGAATAAATAATTCTGCAAAGGGACAGAATATACCACTTTGAATAACACCTGCCTCAGAATTAGGAGCAAATACCCCTTTTGGTTCTGTAGGTCTTCCGCCTATATTTATGCTTTTTGGTTTGAGGGTATAACCCTTAACGACTTTACCTTCACGATAATGAAATTCACTATCAAAAACACCTTCATTAAGCGCAGTAGAGTCTTCTGAGTTTTCAGAATGTATGGGCTTTAAATAGCGTACCACATTAATATAGTTGCCTTTTTCAAAAAGCTCTCCTTGTATATTTTCTACTTCTATATCTTCAGTTTTAGCAGTATTGTTGTTTAATGAGTTTCCTATCAGGGCTCTCATCGTGAGATATATTGTTCCACCCTTTCTAGGTCCTTTGGATTTATATACTGCTTTTTCAATACCTAAGTCAAGTTCTCCTTTATAGTTTACAACTTCTAAGGTCAAAGAAGTTATCCTTCTTTCTTTATTATTCCCATCAATTTCTTTTGATTTTATAAATGCATAAACTCCAAAGAATGTTCCATATAATTGGCTGTTATAGATTGTTTGTCCGTGACTTTCATGAGGGTCGAGGTTAAGACTGGTAATTAATTTGTTCATATTATTCAATTTTTAAGGTTTAATAAATTAGGTATTCCTTTGCCGCAATCAAGTTCGTCCCAAGAAGCGTTTGCAGGCTTTTGGCTTATATTTCTTAATGTCCTTTTAATATCTCCAAAAGTGGCGTTGCCATATCTTTTGTTTAAGAATTCTATAATCAGAGCGATAGTGCCAGCAATAAAAGGTGCTGCCATGCTGGTACCTGACATTTCTTTGTATAATACTGTATTATTATTTCTGGCATATTTAGAATACGCTGCAGAGATATCTACTCCTGGTGCTGTAAAATCCATTTTTTGATCTAGGTCTTCATCAGCTCTATTACATTTTGTGTAAAATTGATTTTTATCGTCTATAGCACTAATAGCTAGGGCAAACCTACTATCGGCTGGACTACAAATTGGGAAATGATTACCGACCCTACTACTGTCATTTCCAGCAGCGCAAACTATCCAGCAATTATATTTACTAACTGCTAATTTAGTTATTCTATCAAATGGATCTCTTGATAAACCTCTCTCTCCGTTTTCTAATTTTATAGAGAAAGAAATAACATTAGCCCCTTTCATTAAACATAAAAATATCCCGAGGATTAAGTTTAATTCTTTTCCCATACCTTCATCATTCAGTACTTTTCCTATGATTAAATCCGCTCTCGGAGCTACGCCATTTATTCCTGCGGCTATACTAGCACAATGGGTACCGTGTCCCTTTCTATCTATATCAGAATTATCTTCTACTAATGAGAAAGGCCTGATGTTTGTCTTTTTGAAATCAGGATGACATTGATCAATTCCCGTATCTAAAACACCTATTTGCACTCCGTTTCCAGTAAAATCAGTTCCCCGAGCATTTATTCTATTAATTCCCCAATTCAAATTTAGCTGGTCGCGCTCCTCTTGTTCGACGTCGGGTTTAATAAGCTCTAATTCATTGGGTTTTATATTAGGATTTTTACTATCTGGGATATCAATAAAATCGAATTTTTCATTATCAAAATTTGGATTTAAAGGGTCACTAGCTGCATCTCTATATCTATTTTGATTGTGAGCCCAGAGATTATGAATTTGTCCTTTGTTTTGAGGAGTATTAGGGCTTGGATTTATATCGATTTCAATTTTCACATCTTCATCTCCTTTGTATACAGACACAATATCTCGCTCAACGTACATTTCTAAAACATCATTCTTCTTATTGAAAGCCTCTATGTCTTCTAGACTATGATAAGCAACTCCTAGTCCGAGTTCAGGGAAAAAGTAAAGATCATCTGTAGATATATTTTTTTTAAAAATAATATCGGTTTTAGCGATAGTGATTTCGGTAATACTTTTAGAGGTAATAGCTGGATAACTATTTCTAAAATCTTTAAGTGAATAATCAGCTTCTATTTTAGAATCTGCTTTGAATGAGATAAATGTAATTTTCTTCCCTTCTACATCTCTTTGTATTAGTGGCTTTATCCCTTGTGGATGGTTAGGAAGAACATAATCTTGATCTACCAATTCGTCTAATGCTGATTTTTTGGACCTTTCCAGTTCTAGAGGTGGCATATTGTTTTGTTGACTGCTAAATTGCAATGCTTTTAGATATTAGACCATACCCACCACTGGGTATTCTTTGTGAGTAAACTAAGGCTCTATAGCATGCAATCAAAATAAAATCGATGTAAGGCTATGAAAGCACGGTAATGGGTTTAATTAATTTTTGCATACCAATTTTCACCTCTATTGCCAGTCATTACTTTTATTAGCATAAAAACTGGAGGTATTTCCTATACAATTATGGTAGGATTTATGATTGTATTAAGGGTATATCAATTATAATATTCGTTCCTTTCCCAATGGAACTATCTACTTCCATAGTACCTTCTAAATACTCCACACGACGTTCTATGCTGCCTAGGCCCATACCGTCTTTATCTTCTAATTCCCCTACTTTAAAGCCTTTGCCATTATCTTCTACCATGATGTTTAATTCACTATCATGTTGGGTTAAAGATATGGTGGCTTCTGTAGCTTGAGCGTGTTTGATAATATTAGTAATAAGTTCCTGTACGATTCTAAAAATAGTGATTTCAATATGGTTGCTTAAACGATCTTCTAATCCAAAGTCTTGTACTTCTATACTTAGACCGTTACTGCTAGATACTTTGCTAGCGAGTTTCTCTATAGCCGGAAGTAAGCCTTCTTTTGCCATAACGCCGCTGTTGCGCTCGTGCGCAATAGAACGCACATCTTTATAGGCTTTAGAGATCAAGGCATTGGCTTTGTCCAATAAAACTTGGAGGTTGTCAGACTTGCCTAGGTTAGCCTGTAGATTACCAATATGCATTTTTACGGCTGCTAGTGTACCGCCTAGATTATCGTGTAAGTCGCCTGCAAGACGCAATCGTTCTTTTTCTTGCCCTTCTATCATGGCATTAATGGTAGTGATTTCCTGCTCTTTAAGCAGGGTAGTAGTTTTCTGGATTTCTAGTTCTTTTTCCTGCTCTGCAATACGCTGTTTGCGTTTGGTGTTGCGGAAAATAAGAAATGCGATTATTGATCCCAAAAAAATAGAAAGGATGAGAATAAGGTTTGTTTTTTGACTTTTTTCTTTAGCTGATTTTTCTTCTAGGCGTTGCTTCTCAGTTTCGGCTACTTCATATTTGGTTTCAATTTCTGATAGTGCTATGGCATTTTCAAATTCATTAAATTTTTGTGTAGCCTCTTTTTCTTTTTGACTATAGTGATAGACGCTATCGGCATTATTTAAATTTTTAAAAACTTGGGTCAAAGCAAAATAATTATAAGATCTATTCTTATAGTTACTTTCTTCAATATTTTCCTTGGCTAAATTTAAGTATCCTAAGGCCTCTTGAAAATGTCCTTGATTGTTTAAAGCAACACCAATATTGTTGTATATAGAATACTCACCATTCTTTCCTAAAACACCTTCTGTTTTTTTGTATTCTTTACCAGCTTCCTGCATATAAAAAATAGCACTATCCAATTGCTGCTCATAGGCTACTTTTTGAGTCCCAATAATTTGATTTATTATAGCCTTTAAATAATGACTGTTTGATTCTTCAAGATGATCTAAACCTTTTAAATAAATTGGAACTAGAGTAGCACCCCCAGTATACACCTTTTCTATATGTGAATAATAAAGGTAGGTGGCCTTGTCATTAGGAGTTTGTATATAGTTCCTAAATTCGTTAGCGTACTTGGATAGCTTGTTGAATGATTGTTTATTCTTAAAAAAGAATGGAAGTAATTTGTTATAAGAGAAACGAATTAATGCTGTATCGTTTATCACTTTGGCTTGGTTTAGAGCCATTTTGTAATTGCCTAGAGCAATAGAGTCTTTTTTGTTGTATTTATCTCCCGCTATATCAGCGCATTTGAGTAAATGAAGTATATTGGCAGGGGATGATTTTAAAAGATTATCACTGGGTATAATTGAATCGATTATTCCATGTCTATAGCTATCAATATGCCATTGTAATAATTGTTTATAGTCACTAGTAACTATGCCGTTCATTCCCTGATCTGCTTGGGTTAAGTTTATCTCAATCAAAGACTCTATAACATAGGAATAGTCTGAGTCATTCTGACTCAGACTATTTAAAAGAAAGAAAAAATTTACTATAACATGTAATGTAACCCCCCTTCTCATTTATTGCCCCCCTCCTGTAATTCTTCCTTGACAGATTAATGGGGGTATTAATTTTGGACCGCATAAATAGTCCGTATTATACCCTTCAACACCTTGAATTTCTATAAAATACGAATCACCCAATCTAAAATCTATATTTTTACTTAGGGTAACAGCATCTGTACTAGGAGAAGCGCTGGGTTCTAAAACAATCGTAAAAACATGCTCTGGATTATGACTTCTTAAATCACAAGGGACACTTTCATACTCAACTGACTTTATATTCACACCCCACTTTTCCTCAGCTTGAAAAGTGCTAAAATATATCGTGTCAATTCGAAAACTGTCATCAGTACTCTTTTGTTCATCAATAGACAATTGACCTAAAATTGAATATCTATTCTTTAAATCTATTAAAAATGGCTGTTTCTTGTTATCAACACACTTTAGAGACAAGTTAAAATCTGTATCACTTATCTCTGGAAAAGTGTCGGAAGCATTGTCTGAACAGAATACTGCTGTAGGCTTTGATTGTTGATTATGGTAGAGCATAATTCCAATAATGACAAGCAACAAAGCAATAATTAATAATTTGAATGTTTTCATAATGTATATTTCTTTAGTTGGGTAAATGTCCTTTTATATTATGCACAAAAATATACCCACTACTGGGTAGTTTTTATGTTTAAACTAAAGCTCTGGAGCTTGCAATCAAAATAAAATCGATGTAATAGGATGTAATAGGGTTAAAGAGTTACCTATTTCAAAAGGGATTTAATCACAAAGAGAATTGCTATAAACCCTATAAATCCTAATAATACCCATTTGCTGCCTTTATATTCTCGTTTGTGTAATGAAGAATCCTTACGATAAGAAAAAATCATAAGTATGATAAACGCAACCACAAAAAATAAAATAAAAATGTATTGACCTGTACTAAACATTTATCGGTATTTTTAGAATTGTAAAAATACGTTTAAGACTGCTTTTGCGAAAGCATACTAATTAAAAATACGATATGAAAAATAAAATAGCCGCAGTAACCTTATTTCATGACACTTATGGACTGGATAGAGAGCAGAAGCCTACTGCAAATCTTCCTGCGTCTAAGAATAAACTTCGTTATGAACTTATGAAGGAAGAGAATGAAGAATACTTAGAGGCTGCAAATAATGGAGACCTAGTGGAAGTAGCAGACGCTCTTGGTGATATGCTGTATATATTGTGTGGCACTATAATAGAACACGGTATGCAGGATAAAATAGAAGAAGTATTTAATGAGATCCAACGCAGCAATATGAGTAAGTTAGGCGAGGATGGAAAACCTATTTATCGCGAAGATGGAAAAGTCCTTAAAGGGCCTAATTATTTTAAACCTAATATAAAGGCTATTCTTGAAAAGTAAGCATTAAAAAAGCCTCCAACTGGAGGCTTTTTTAATTTGTAATCATTGATGATTATTCTATTTTAATACCCATTTGAGCCAATACTGCAGCAGTGATATCTAATGTTGGATCTAGATAGGCTAGATTGTTATTATTTCCTACTGTAAGAATATGAGAGAAACCATTGGCTTTAGCATATTTAGCTACTTCTTCACCTATTGTTTTGTATAAGGGTTGAACTACTTCTCCTTGCTTTAATTGTACCAGTTGTGTGCCGTTTGCCTGGAATTGCTTGATTTCTGCTTCAAGATTATTAAGTTCTTCTTGTTTTGTTGTTTTCTCCGCATCGGTCATATTATCAAATTTACCCTGTGCATCTGTAAGTGTTTTTTCGTAGGCCGCTATCTTATCCTTTAGTTGTTGTTCAAGATCAAGATTAAAGTTTTTAAGAGCCTCATTAGCTTGTGTTAATGCTGGCATTTTTGCCAAAATAAAATCAGCATCTACAGTTCCCACTTTGTTTTGTGAGAATGATACTGTCGCGCATAGTACTAAAAACGTACTTAATATAATTTTTTTCATGTATTGTGATTTAAGTTTAAACAATTTTTTGCTCACAAATATATAATTTACTAACCAATATCTGTGCCATTCAAAAATCTTAATCTTCATAAAGTAGCCCTCTATGCGGTTTTAGAGCATCTCTAACGGTTTTCATCTGATCTTCATTAACAACTAGATAGGCATAAGTGTGTAGTTCACTAATAGGGACAATACCGGTGATTGGTTCTGATAACGCTTTCGCGAAAGCGTACTCTTTCAGATGTTTTTCGTGATGAATGGCCGTTTGCTCTCCAGCAGGCCCTCTAAAGTCCCATATCAATTTTAATCGTCTCATCTATTCTTTTGTCAAATATATAAACTGCTTGGATAAACTGTCTTAAGGATTTGTTACAATTCCTTAAAGCCTTGTATAAGCGATGATAATTGTTATTTTTGCAATCCTTAACTACTAGATATGAAATCCTATTCTATATACATAGTAACGCTTCTTTTTTGCATCTCAGTTTTTGCGCAAAAGGATACAGATGTATTACTTCAAATTAATGAGGAAGCAATTACAGTTGCTGAGTTTAAACAAGTGTATCTCAAGAATATAGAATTACTTCAAGATGATACAAAAAAGGACCCAAAAGCCTATTTAGACCTATTTATTCCTTATAAACTAAAAGTACAAGAGGCCTATACATTGGGACTTGATAAGAAAAAAACCTACAAAGATGAATTAGCAGGGTATAAAACGCAGCTGGCTAAAACTTTCTTGACAGATGTATCCCTTACTGATAAAATGGTAAGGGAGGCTTACGATAGATTAGTGACTGAGATTAGCGCTCGTCATATCTTGATTCAGGTGGCAGCTAATGCTACCGCTGCTGATACACTTGTGGCATATACTAAAATTACTGAAGCTAGAAATAAGGTTCTGGGCGGTGAAGATTTTATTAAAATAGCGAAAAAGTATAGCGATGATCCTTCTGCTCAGGTTAACGGAGGAGATTTAGGGTGGTTCAAAGCCTTTAAGATGGTTTATCCCTTTGAAACAGCCGCATATAATACGGATGTCGATCAAGTGTCTATGCCTTTTAAAACTAGTTTTGGTTATCATATTGTGCAAACCACAGGAAAGCGCAGGGCAGAGGGAGCGATTGAGGTGTCTCACATAATGATATTAGCCAAACAACAGGATAGCACAATCAATCCTAAAGAACGAATAGATAAAATATATGACCTTCTTCAAAAAGGAGAAGATTTCGGGAGTCTTGCTAAAACCTATAGTGAAGATAGACAAACAGCATCCAAAGGAGGTGCCATAAGACCTTTTGAGCGAGGTCAACTAAGCAGTAAAGAGTTTGAAAATGCAGCTTTTGCTTTAGAAAAGGCTGGAGCAATATCTAAACCTTTCGAATCTAAATTTGGATGGCATATCGCAAAACTTATAAAGCGATTACCTGTTAAAAGTTTTGAAGAAGAGCAAAGAGCATTAGAAGAGCGTGTGACAAAAGACAGAAGGTCTCAAGTAATTTCTCAGGTACTTACAGAAAAACTTGCTAAGCAATATGATCAAGAAGACATATCAAGCGTTATTGCCCTGGTAAGCAACAAGGTTTCTGGAGAATTTAAAAACGACAAATGGGTGTATAATGCATCTGTTAGTAATTATAATAAGCGCGCTTTCACCTTGAAAGATAGCGTATATACCTTAGAAGGTCTGGCTAGGTTTTTGGAGCGATCTTATAATCCTAATCGCTTTACCAACCAAGAAGTCTTTTTTAATGAAATGACAAGGCGCTATGTAGACTTGAAAACACAAGCGTATCACGAAGAGCATTTGGAGGAGTTGGAGCCAGAATTTGCAGCTGTAGTAAGAGAATATAAAGAAGGTCTATTGATTTTTGACTTAATGGATCAACATATATGGAACAAAGCAAAGACAGATAGTACGGGCCTTCAAGGATTCTATACATCTAATAAGGAAAATTATAGAGCTGCAAAAAAAGCAGTATCTACTGTATATACCTCACAAAATAAAGATGCCTTGACTAGTTTCAGAAGTGATTTATTATCTAATGCTGAAAATGCTTTAGAAAAAATACCTAGTGATATTCTTAAAACAGCTAGAGATATTGAAATAAATAAATCGACTACATATGCCGCAAGATATAACCCTCAAGAGGGCATTAGCCAAGTGTTAGATTATAATAATGGCTATGCGCTTTATGCTGTATCCAAAATTGAACCCGAGCGTACAAAGACTCTTGATGAAGCCAGAGGCCAGGTGATTAGTGACTATCAACAACAATTAGAAAAGAATTGGATAGAACAATTAAAGTCTAATGCAAGGATAGATATCGATAAAAAAGTGCTCAAAAAACTTATTAAACAACTCAAGTAAATTGATAAAAAACTGTCTTTTTCTGTTTTTGGCTATCCTACTTTTAGGATCCTGTGATTGGTTAAAAGATCCAGGTGAGGGTGTTGTTATAGCAAGAGTAGGTGAAAAGTATCTCTATCAATCAGATATTAATACATTTTTTAAAGATTTCAGCAGTGAGCAAGATAGCCTATTGCTGGTCACTAGCTTTATAAATAATTGGGCCACAAAACAACTGCTTCTAGATGGTGCAAAACGTAATGTTCCTAAAAAAGAGCAGGAAAACTTTAATCACCTGGCAGAAGAATATCGATTGGGTTTATATACAAGCACATACAAAGAAGCTTTAGTGAATAAGCAGTTAGATACGTTAGTAAAAGATGAAGATGCACAGCGATTTTATGAAGAGAATAAACAAAACTTTAGTCTTAATGAAGATCTTATTAAATTAAGATACATACAAATAGGAGAGGATTTTAATAACAAAAAGGATTTACAAGAGTATTTTATTCGTTTTAACAATCGCGATAAGAGTTTGTTAGACTCTCTAAAATTTCAATTTAAGAAGTACTTCCTTAACGATTCTGTTTGGGTCAAGAAAAGCGTTGTTATGAATAGTGTAAATCCAATAAATAATGGAAATGCCGATAATTTGTTAAAAAAAACAAATTTCTTACAACTGCGAGATTCATTAGGATTATATTTGATTTCTGTTGGAGAAACGCTTTCGCGAAAGCAAACTGCACCATTAGAATATGTGCGACCTACCATAAATCAAATTATAAAAAATAAAAGAAGGTTAGCTCTTGTAAAACAGCTAGAAAAGGAGATTAAAGATGATGCAATTAAAAACAATAAGTTTGAAATTTATAAGTAGCCTAGCCATCCTAAGTTTTTTCGTAGGCGGAAGCTTACAAGCTCAAGTAAGTTTAGGAAGTCCGCCAGAAGATGGCATTAAGAAAGACACAGTTAAAAAGCCATTCACATCATTTAAGGTTGATGGAGTTGCAGCAGTTGTAGGAGATTACTTAATTCTAGAAAGCGATGTTGATAAATTTCTTTTAGATATAAGAAGTCAAGGTCAGGGTGCTGGAGAAGTAACCCCTTGCCAGGTAATGGGAAAACTTTTAGAAGATAAGTTGCTAGCGCATCAGGCAATACAGGATAGTTTGATTGTTAGTGATGCAAGAGTTAATGATGAAGTGACCCAAATTATTGGTCGTTTTGCCGAACAATTAGGTTCTGAAAAAAAAGTAGTTGAATATTATAAGAAAGATAATGTATCCGAACTGCGTGCGGAGTTGTTTGAAATTAGAAAAGATATTATCCTATCGGAACAAATGAATGATAAAATAATTTCAAGTGTAGATGTAACTCCAGATGAGATACGTTCTTATTTTGAAGATATCCCTAAAGATCAATTACCTACCGTAGGTGTAGAATTAGAAATTGCCCAAATTGTTATTGAACCTAAAGCAACAGAATTAGAAAGACAGAATGCAATAAATAAACTAAGTGGTTTTAGACGTGATATCTTAGAGAACGGAAGTAGTTTTGCTACCAAGGCAGTACTGTATACAGAAGATGCCGCTTCGAGAGGCGAGGGCGGATTAATGAGTATTAACAGAAAGACTCCTTTAGTAAAAGAGTTTAGAGATGTTGTATTTAATCTTCAAGAGGGTGAGGTGAGCGAGCCTTTCGAAACAGAGTTTGGTTTTCATATTGTAACTGTAGAAAAGGTAAAAGGAGATAATTTAGATGCTAGACATATCTTATTAATTCCAAAAATTGGAAAAGCGCAGGAAGAGGAAGCCAAGGATTTGATTACAAAAATACGCACAACAATAAAAGATGGAGAACTGACGTTTGCAGATGCTGCAAGGGAATTCTCTGATGAGGAGGAAACTAAATTTGACGGAGGAGTTCTGGTTAATCCAGAAAACTTAAGTACGAAGTTTGAATTAACACGGCTAGACACATCAATCTACACTAAAGTAAGCAACTTGGAAGAAGGTGAGGTTTCGCTAGTATTTAATGATCCGGATAGAACAAACAAATCACAGTTTAAAATACTCATGGTAAATAGTAAGATACCAGAGCATAAAGCAGATTATACTAAGGATTACATAAAAATAAAAGAATTAGCGTTGCGCCAGAAGCAAATTAAGGCTATTTCAGAATGGCAAAAAGAAAAGATTGCTGAGACCTATATAAAGGTTAATGGAGTAAATAGAGATTGTGAATTTGCTAATAATTGGTTAAAAAATTAAAATATGTCTGATGTTGCCGCCATTGATAGGCTTGTTGAAAAACATAAATTGCTCAAATCAGAAATTGGAAAAATAATAATAGGTCAAGAACAAGTAATCAACGAGATTCTTTTAGCCGTTTTTTCTGGAGGTCATGCCTTATTAGTAGGTGTTCCAGGTTTAGCAAAGACCTTGATGGTAAATACCATTGCTGAGACATTAGGATTAGATTTTAAGCGTATTCAGTTTACACCCGATTTAATGCCTAGTGATATTTTAGGTTCTGAGATTTTGGACGAAAACAGAAAGTTTAAATTTATTAAAGGCCCCGTGTTTTCTAATATCATATTAGCAGATGAGATTAATAGAACACCACCTAAAACGCAGGCAGCCTTGCTAGAGGCTATGCAAGAAAGAGTGGTTACGGTGGCTGGGGAACGACACCCACTTTCTAAGCCCTATTTTGTGCTGGCCACTCAAAATCCAATCGAACAAGAAGGAACTTATCCTCTGCCCGAAGCACAATTAGACAGATTTATGTTCGCCATAAATTTAGAATACCCAACTTATGAAGAAGAGGTTAACGTAGTTAAGGCAACCACTTCCAACCATAACCCAACAGTTTCTGCACTTTTTGATGCTCAAGAAATTATAGAATTACAACAACTTATAAGAAAAATACCTGTTGCAGATAATGTGATAGAATATGCTGTAAGTTTAGTTGGTAAAACAAGACCTAAGTCTAATGATGCGGCACAAATAGTGAAGGATTATATTGAATGGGGTGCAGGACCTAGAGCGTCACAAAATCTTATTCTAGCAGCAAAGACGCATGCCGCGGTAAATGGGAAGTATTCTCCAGATATCGAAGATGTTCAGGCAGTAGCAACAGGTATTCTACGACATAGACTTATAAAGAATTATAAGGCTGAAGCACAAGGATTAAGTATTGAACAAATAATCCAAAGTCTATTTTAGAGTACTGTGAGATCTTAGGCTTGCGCGAAAGCGTTACCCATCATTGAATTGTGTTTTCATCTAATTTACAGTACAGGATAAGCTTTTGCCATTGTCGGGGCTATTTTGTAAATTCGTAAGGCTAAAAAAAAGCAACTTATATACAACCAACTAATACTTTAAAATCTAGCATATGGCATTTGATATTGATATGATCAAAAAGGTATATTCAAGAATGGGAGAACGCGTAGATGCGGCTCGCAATCTTGTAGGACGACCACTTACATTATCTGAAAAAATCTTATACAGTCACCTTTGGGAAGGAACACCAGAAAAGACTTTTACAAGAGGGAAAGACTATGTAGATTTTGCCCCTGATCGTGTTGCTTGTCAAGATGCTACGGCTCAGATGGCCTTGTTGCAATTCATGCAAGCCGGTAAACCTAAAGTAGCAGTGCCTACCACGGTGCATTGTGATCACCTCATTCAAGCAAAAGAAGGGGCAAATAAAGATCTTAAAAGAGCTAATCAAACAAGTAATGAGGTATTTGACTTTTTAGGATCGGTGTCCAATAAATATGGAATAGGATTCTGGAAGCCAGGCGCCGGAATTATTCATCAAGTGGTTCTAGAAAATTACGCTTTTCCAGGAGGAATGATGATTGGGACAGATTCACATACAGTGAATGCTGGAGGCTTAGGAATGATAGCCATTGGAGTAGGAGGAGCAGATGCAGTAGACGTAATGGCCGGAATGGCTTGGGAACTTAAATTCCCTAAACTTATTGGAGTAAAATTAACAGGGAAGCTTTCTGGATGGACAGCACCTAAAGATGTTATCTTAAGAGTAGCAGATATCCTTACTGTAAAAGGAGGAACAGATGCCGTAGTAGAGTATTTTGGGCCTGGAGCAACAGCCATGTCTTGTACTGGAAAAGGAACCATCTGTAATATGGGAGCAGAAATAGGAGCAACGACTTCTACTTTTGGATATGATGAATCTATGGCACGTTATTTACAAGCCACAGATAGGGCAGATGTAGCAGCAGCAGCAAATGAGGTTAAGCAACACTTAACAGCAGATCCAGA
>JALZVV010000148.1 GCA_023299935.1 Dokdonia sp. | reverse complement strand
ATAATGATAAACATCATAAGGAGGTAACCGGCTGCTCCACCAAAGGCCGCTTTTATCCAACCACTCATTTTAGAAGATTTCTCACCACTATAATTCTCTATGCCTAGGTCTATATTAATTTTAGCACTTTCTAGAACACCTAAGTCAACGCCATTTTCAATTAGATTTTGATTGGTAAGTGTCTTGCTTATTTTACGCTCTATATCCCCCACAAGTTCAAAATTGGGAGTTTCTTCTCCATAAAATCGCACACTCTTATCCATTGCATTTACATCTGCCGGAATATGCAACACACCATAATAGTCTTCTTCTTTTGCCAAGCTTCGTACAAAATCGAGTCCTTGATCAGAAAGATTAAGATAAGTAGTCTTATCTGTATTTGAAAAATCTGCGGTAAACAAGCCGGTTTCATCTACCAAAGCAATCGTGCGTTTGGTATCACTATTAAGACGCGTTAGATAACTAATAAGCACTACCATTCCCACCATAATAAGCGGACTCAAAAAGGTCATCACTAAAAAGGACTTATTACGCACGCGCGCCATATATTCCCGACGTATAATTAAGGATAGCACACTCATACGTTTTGATTTACGGTTTGGATAAATATATCATTTACACTCGGGATTACTTCTGTATAATGAGTCACTTGCCCATAAGACTGCAACTCCTGAAATAGTGCGTTGGGATTGTCATTTTCCTCTAATTGTATACGCAGTTTAAGTTCGTCACCTAAGGACTTAAATTGTGCTGGCGATACTTTAAATTTAGATGATAGTTCTGATTGCGCTTTCGCGAACCTGCCTGATCGGCCGGCAGGAGCATTATCTGCCACCTCAACACCTACTTCAAAAGTGTTATTTCTGTACGCCCTTTTAATCGCATTAATCTCTCCGTCCAAAACTTTGCTAGACTTATGGATTAAAGCAATATGGTCACACAATTCTTCTACAGACTCCATACGGTGGGTAGAAAAAATAACGGTTGCCCCCTCATCTCTTAGCTGAAGAATCTCGTCCTTAATCAAGTTGGCGTTAATAGGGTCAAACCCACTAAAGGGTTCATCAAAAATGAGCAATTTAGGATTATGCATTACGGTAACCACAAACTGTATCTTTTGCGCTTGCCCTTTTGAAAGTTCTTGAATTTTCTTGTTCCACCACTCGCCTATTTCTAGTTTATCAAACCAGTGTTTTGCCCGCTTCTTTGCTTCTGCTTTATCTAGTCCTTTTAGTTGGGCGAGATATAAAACCTGCTCTCCTACTTTCATAGATTTATACAAACCTCTTTCTTCTGGCATATACCCAATGTCGCGTATATGATGCTGCGCAAGTGCATCACCGCCCAGAGTGACACTACCCGTGTCTGGCATAGTAATCTGATTGATAATACGTATCAAGGTAGTCTTACCCGCTCCGTTAGGCCCAAGTAGTCCAAAAATACTGCCCTCAGGGACAGCTATAGAAACCTGATTAAGCGCAGTAAAGTCTCCAAAATTTTTAGAAACTGTATCTGCTACAAGTAATGAATTCATAGTTGTTGGTTGGAAGGTTAAAGATAGCAATAAGGAGTTAGAGCAGGCACTGGTTTTAAGATAGATTTAATTGCAAACACGCTTAAAAACAAAACCCATCCTAAACCAAAGTCTAGGATGGGAAAAAAAATTGCTATGAAAAAGAAAAATAACGCTGAATAGCAATTCAACGTTAATCAAAGATACTAATTTTTATAGTGCAAGATTAAAAGAACTTTCAGAAATTATGAAAGTTTATTTTTTACGAGAACATGTCCTTTACTTTTTCAAAGAAAGATTTATCCTCTTTTTCAGGATTAGGAGAGAAATTTTCATCATTTGCCATTTTCTCAAAAAATTGTTTTTGTTCTTTAGTTAAGGTTTTAGGTGTCCATACATTTACGTGTACTAACAAATCCCCTTTTCCATAACCGTTTATGGATGGTATTCCTTTTCCGCGTAAGCGTAATATCTTACCACTCTGCACACCTTCTTCTATTTTGATACGCACTTTACCCGTTACCGTATCAATCTCTTTTGAAGCTCCCAGAACAGCCTCGCTTATGCTTATGTATAAATCATAGTGCAGGTTATCGCCTTCACGTTGCAAGAAGTCATGGTCTAATTCCTGTATGGCTACCAGTAAATCTCCAGAAATACCATTGCCTGGCGCATCGTTTCCTTTACCCTGCACTTTTAATTGCATCCCATCTACAACACCGGCTGGAATTTTTACACTTACCGTCTCTTCTTCTACAATAAGCCCTTGGGCATCTGCACCATCTGGACGCTTATCCATAATCTGCCCTGCGCCACCGCAGGTAGGACAAGGAGCAGACGTTTGCATACGGCCCAAAATAGTGTTTTGTATACGTGTTACTTGTCCTGCTCCATTACAGGTAGAACAAGTTTTATAGGTCACTCCCGGAGCTTGCTTCTTACGCTTGATTTTTATCTTCTTGTCAACGCCATTTGCAATTTCTTCTATGGTAAGATTAACCCGCACTCTAAGGTTGCTTCCTTTTACACGACGCTGACCGCCGCCGCCAAAACCTCCAAAGCCGCCACCGCCACCGAAAGCACCACCAAAAATATCTCCAAACTGGCTAAATATGTCATCCATATTCATACCGCCACCACCGCCAAAACCGCCGCCTTCAAAGGCCTGATGACCATACTGATCATACTTTGCACGCTTTTGTTCATTGCCTAGCACTTCATAAGCCTCTGCTGCCTTTTTAAAATTAGCTTCGGCTGTTTCATCTCCTGGATTTTTATCCGGATGAAACTGTACCGCTTTTTTTCGGTATGCCTTTTTTATTTCGGCTTGTGTAGCATTTTTAGAAACGCCTAGTATGTCGTAAAAATCTTCTTTCATCTTGGTGTCCAGATGGACTGGATATTATATTAATACTCGATGGTACTGAGTATGTTTTAATCTATAGCGCTTTCGCGAAAGCATAAACCACTTATTTCCCTGTTACAACCTTCGGGAAACGAATAATCTTATCGCCTAACTTGTAGCCCTTTTCGATAACATCTACTACTTTCCCTACGAGTTTTTTCTTAGGGGCTGGAATTTGTGTAATCGCTTCGTGAATCTCTGCATCAAAAGCATCTCCTACTTTTACCGTAGCTTCTTCTAATCCTTTCGATTTCATAGTTTCCTTGAATTTATTACTTATCAAAGTCATCCCCTGCACATGCGGGTCGTCCTTCTCATCACTAAACTCTTTAAGTGCTCTGTCAAAATCATCTAGCACAGGCAAAAGTGATTGTATCACTTCTTGACCTGCGGTCTTAAACAATTCTATACGCTCCTTTGTAGTTCGTCTTTTATAATTTTCAAATTCTGCAAAAAGACGTAAAAACTTATCCTTCTCTGTTTCTAAATCCAGTTTAGCTTGTTCTAACTCAGAGATTTCTTCTTGCACTTCTTCTGCTTGCTCATTAGCAGCGTCTTCTAATTGCGTCTCGTCTATTTCTTGTGTGTTATCTTCTGTTGCCATAAAGGTCCTTAAATTCAATTTTTTATTGAATGGGCAAAAGTACTGCCATTTTAATAATTGTGTCAAAATGTCACAGACTATCTTAAGGAAGTTAAGCTGTCATTTTAATAAAAATTTAAGAAGTCACACCCTGCTTTAATTTACTTTTGCAACTAGTACTAACATCAAAACATATATAATGAGAAGAATACTTGTAAACACCTTTGCCATCGCACTTATTGCTATCGCTGCCGTATCGTGTAAAGGAGAAGGAAAAAATGAAACAGCTGCAACTACTGCAAAAGAGGCCGTTACCGCTACAGCAGCAACTGCCTTTACTATAGACACAGCAAGCTCTATAATTAAATGGACTGGTTTCAAGCCTGGTGAAAGCCATCAAGGAACACTAAGTTTAACATCTGGTACCGTACAGGTAGGAGAATCCATTTCTGGTAACTTTGTAATAGATATGAATTCACTTGCCGTTACTGACCTAAAGCCAGGAAAGGGAAAAGAAGGTCTAGAAGGACACTTAAAAGGGACAGCAAAAGAAAAAGAAGATCATTTCTTTAATGTAGCGAAGTATCCTACTGCTGCTTTTGAAGTGACTGGAGTATCAGATAAAGACGGTATGAAAACGATGGAAGGAAATCTAACGATAAGAGGCATAAAAAAGAATATTGCTTTTCCTGTTTCTTACAGCATTCAAGGGAATACAATGGAACTTAAAACAGAGCCATTTACGATTAACAGAACAGATTGGGGTGTAAACTATGGTTCTAAATCTATCTTTAATGATCTAGGAGATAAGTTTATTATGGATGATATCGAATTACAAATACTATTAAAAGCTGCAAAGTCTTAATAAGATTCGTTGCTTTTAGATATAGACCGTTCTTGTGATCAAGGACGGTTTTTTATTGCAACAAATCCTCTAATGCTTGCTCTAAACCTGGATAATTAAAGCTAAAACCAGATTCAACAATCTTGGAAGCATCTACTTTTTGACTCTCTAATACGATAGTTGCCATCGCTCCTAATGTCGCTTTTAGAACAAAGGCAGGCACCTTAGGCAGTACTAATGGTTTCTTAAGCACTTGAGCCGCTTGCTTTGTTAGCTTCTCATTGGTAACGGGATTAGGCGCAACGCCATTATAAACTCCCGTTAATTTTTCTATAATCAAATGCATATACATTCTAGCCATATCTTCAATATGAATCCAAGATTGCCATTGTTCTCCTGTTCCTATTGGAGCACCTGCATATAGCTTAATAGGCTGTATAATTTTAGGCAAAGCACCATCATATTTATCTAAAATAACTCCCGTTCTTACTAAGGTCGTTTGTATATCTAATTGCTGGAATTGTGTAATTGCCGTTTCCCATTCTTCTACAACTTCTCCCAGAAATCCTGAGGCATAGCCATCATATTGCTCATTGTAATACTTGGTGGGCGAAGAAGGGTAGCAACCTATAGCACTGGCCGAAATTATATGTGCGACGGTGTGAGGGTTTACGCTTTCGCGCAAGCGTTCTAAGACATCATACATTAACTGCGCACTTTTAATCCTACTATCTTTAATACGCTGTTTGTTATTATTAGTCCATCGCTGGGCAATACTGGCTCCTGCGAGATGAACAATAGTGGTTACTGCTTGAAAAGCGGCTTCATCAATCTCTCCAGAAGATGGATTCCAATAGAAGCCTTGGTAATTAGGTTCGTTTGAGATTTTATGCTTAGACGTCGTGAGATAATGCACGGCTATCTCTTGCTTGTGGCATAATGCAACCAATGCACGACCCACTAATCCTGTAGCACCTGTAATTAATATTTTCATAGGTGCACAAAGATACTCGTGGTATTTTCAACTGCCTAAGGATTATAAAAGTCTTAACAGCTATTCCTTACCCTCTACAAAATCCTGCAAGTAGCTATAGCGTTCTGTTAAGGTGCCTTGCTTAGTCGTCATTCTCGCTCTTGCAAGGATACCATCTTTATCATTATTATAAAAAGCTGGAATCACGTGTTTTAAAAACATCACACCAAAACCTTCACTGGCATCTTTGGGCAATTCACAAGGTAAATTATCTACTGCCATTACAGCCATACTCCCTTTCGTACCTACTGCCACTTCACTTTCAGTAATTGGGTCATAAGCATAAAAGGGGTTTGCAATGGTAGAAGGTCTAATGGTACTCGCCACAGGTCCGTCAATATCACAAGAGATATCTGCCACAGTGCTTATATTAAAATCAGGATGCTTAGCATCTTCTCGGGTAAACAAATAAGGTGCTCCATCTCCATAAAAATGTCCAGCAATAAAATAATCTGTAACCTTAGCATATTGCATAAAATCACTTTCATATCCAGAAGGATCTTTATAAAAAGCAAACTTATCCATAGGCTTCCCGTCTATACGCTTATTGTATTCTGTGACGTCTACTAGACAATATACTGGCTCATCATAATCCTTAGTCAGGTAATCCTGATCTGTGACTTCTTTTATTTTAAGATGATCCAATATCTCTTTTGCCCCTTTGGCTACTTTGCCGGTGCCAGAAAGGCATATTTTTATAGCAGGAATAGTAATCTTATCCAGCTCACTTTTCACTTCGCTTAAATCTGCAAGATGCTCTACTTTGGGTAAATGAAACAAGTCATCTCTTTCTCCTATTAGTCTAAAGCCATTGTATGCTCCTACTAATCCTGCATATCTCCCAAAACCAATAAGACGGGCTCCATTTTCTTTAGTGATCACCTCGTGATCATACATCTCGATATTCTTATCCAGCATGGCCTTCAATAATTTTCTATTGTAAGGCTGCTTCTTAATGGTATGAGAGAAATAAAAATACTTTTTATTAGGAATCAGATACGCTATGGGCACTTCTTTTACCCCAATCATTACATCTGCATCAGAAATATCGTCTTGCACTTCAAAACCTGCATCCCTATAGGCTTGATCTTTAAAAACACGTATATCAGAAGACGCTACCACAAAGCGGGCCTCGGGATTTTCTTCTCTTGCTTGCCTTAACATTTCTGGAGAAAAAACAACTCTTCGATCTGGCGGGTTTTTACGTTCTTTTATGATAGCAAACTTCATAGAATAAGGATGATTTTGGCAGTATTAAAATTTGGTACAGCTTTTGGGCTATACAGGATAACAAATATACGAGTAAGTGATATATTTGCGGTCACGCTTTCAGGAAAGCGTAATTCTTTGAAATAATGGGGTCGATTTGGTTTTGACAGCGAGATTAACCAAGTTGTAAGCACGTCGAGCTATGGGAATAATGCTCGTTAATATCTGTCTCACACTTTTAAACGGCGAGAATAACTACGCCCTAGCTGCATAATCCGAATTATAGTAGGATAATGCCTCGGCCCGCAAGGC
This sequence comes from Dokdonia sp., assembly GCA_023299935.1. GTDB lineage: Bacteria > Bacteroidota > Bacteroidia > Flavobacteriales > Flavobacteriaceae > Dokdonia. The sequence goes on along the minus strand of JALZVV010000148.1, from coordinate 2,658 downwards.
GGGCAAGCAGGAAGTCACTCGAAAGCCTTGGTTTGCGGCGATCGATTATGTGGCTTCGTAAAAGTAAACCTAGCTAGGATAGGGCTTTGATAGCCTAGCGAAACTCAATTAAAGATAAGCTGTGCGTTGGTAGTTTTTGACCGGCAAGCAGACGAAAATGTAAACAGAAACTAAACGTGTAGAAAGCAATTTTGTTACTTGTTTGGACGGCGGTTCGAGTCCGCCCGACTCCACTATTAAACCCCTAATCATAATGATATAGGGGTTTTTTGATTGTAGTTGATAGGAATAAAATAAAAAAAGTACTCAATAAAACAGGCTTATAACCCTTTGTCAGATATCATAGTTTCTTCTATTGTATCATTCTATAATCTTTATCCCGCTAAGGCAACACTTTATATTTTTCTTTCGATAGCATACTAATTCATTTTACAGTAAGATATGGTAATTCCTGTAGTTGCGAAAACCGTATTCCTGAAACGGATAAGGCTAGTGTTCTATAAGCATATATTAATAGCCTCTATAATATCAAAAAAGACTAATATAATAGCTTTATGTGTTATAATTAGCTATATTTGACTATTATAATAGTATTTTATGCTTAGCGTTGTAACAATTAAAGATATTAAAATTGCCATAGGAAGCAGCTGTAAATCCTATCGCAAAGCGCACAATTTGTCACGTGAGGAGCTTGCCGAAGTTCTGGATATCTCTCGCGCTACCATCCAAAATATTGAGAATGGCAAGAATGCTACTCTAGATAATATCTTAAAAATTGCGAACCATTTTGGATTGTTACCATCTATTTCAAATCAAATAGATAAGGCCACCACAAATCAAGATAACATTTCATTGTACAAATAAATGGACAGAGATAAAATCATAGATGTTATTGCGTTTGGTGAAGAAATTGGCAAACTGGGCTATGACATTAATCAAAGTAAGGCTTTCTTTCAATACAATCCAGATTTCCTGGAATCTGGAAAATACACCCATCTATTTCCATTTATCTTTAAGCGTACTAAGCCTGTCCAAGTATTTACAGAATTTAGACAAGATACCTTTCAAGGTTTACCTCCTATGATAGCTGATTCTTTGCCAGATACCTTTGGTAATATCATTTTTCAAGAATGGTTAACGGCACGAGGCATACAAAAAGTGACACCACTAGAGCAACTCGCTTATGTGGCAGACCGAGGTATGGGAGCACTAGAGTACAAACCTGTAAAAGAACTTCCCACAACATCTTCTGTTAATATAAACGAGGTTATTACCATACTAGAGAAGGTCCTAAAACTAAAAGAGAGCACCACTGGCACAGCATTCAACGAGCTATCCTTACTCAATGTCTTTAAAATAGGCACATCTGCAGGTGGCGCCAGACCTAAAATTTTGATTTCAGAACATAAAGAAACAGGTGCAATTATCGCTGGAGATAGTGAGACTAGCGCAGCCTATAATCACTATCTAGTTAAATTACACTTAGACGATAGCGATGGCTATAACAAAGAGGTTGTAGAGTATGTCTATTATTTACTTGCTCAAGAAGCTGGCATTGATGTGATGCCTTCTAAGCTTATAGAAAACAAGCATTTTGCCACCCTACGCTACGACAGACAAGACGGAGAAAAACAACATACACTCACGGTAACTGGACTTACTGGTTGGGATTTTAAAAGCCAACCCGAGAATTCTAGTTATGAAAACGTCTTTAAAGTAGCTTTAGGATTAAAAGTACCCCATAAAGACATCCAACAGCTCTTTAAGCGTATGATATTTAATCTCATTTTTAGAAATGTAGATGACCACTTAAAGAATCATAGCTTTATCTACAGCAAGAAAAGTGACCGTTGGAATCTTGCACCTGCTTATGATTTAACCTACGCACTTAACCCATTAATCACATTTAAAACCACCTCTAGAGCGCTGTCCATAAATGGAAAACGCACAAACATTGTACTAAAAGATGTATTAAGCATAGCTGAGGAGTTTGCCATTAAGAACCCTAAAGGGATTATTACGGATGTGCAAGGGTTGATTCCTAGGTGGATGGAGATAGCGAGTGATTGGGGAGTGCCAGAAAAAATTAAAGAACATATTTATTCTGATTTTTATAAGGTATTTGATTAAGCAACAAAAAAGTAACTTAAGTGAATATTAATTTGAACTTAATTTAGCATACAAACATTTCTGAAAGATGGGAATGATCATTGCTCATCAAGTAGGTTAAATTTTTTTCTCAGATTACTCATATACAAACTAAATCCAAAAAATAAATGGTCTACCCTACTATAAACCGAAGCCTGTTACTCGTAATACCTAAGCAACCCTTTTACGACTGGAGCAATGCACTTACTCCAGATCTTCAGGCAGTACAACCTAGTGATGTAACAGATTACAACACCTACCTTCTGGAAGACGAACTGTTTTTAGACGATATTAAAAAGGAGTTGGCTCCTTACTGGAAATATATATTTGAAAACGAGCTTTTTGGTCAATGGACAGATGAACGTGCGTATCCTAAACTCACTTGGAAACGCTTTACTGAGTGGTTTGACTTAAAAAAATCTTCTATCATAAGTGACCTTACTACTGACCCTCTTTATTCTGAGCATTATGAATAAAGTGATTACGTTAAAACGAAGGTGTGATATAATT
>JALZVV010000147.1 GCA_023299935.1 Dokdonia sp. | reverse complement strand
TATAGTATTGAAAAGGATATGGCAAAAATATTGAATGGAGAAGACTATAAACATCCATATGCAGAATAAGTGTTTGAATATTGAACGTTAATATCTGCCTTTACGCAGCTAAGAAAACAGAACGTACCACTTAAAAACCGGCTTTAGGGTCGGTTTTCTTTTTTGTAATTTTGTTACTTAATAAAACGCTTTTATGCAACCTACAACTATTGCGATAGACTTTGACGGTACCATTGTAGAGAATGCCTATCCTGCAATTGGCATGCCGCTGCTATTTGCTTTTGATACCCTCAAAAAGTTACAGGAACAAGGGTATATTCTAATTTTATGGACCTATAGATCTGGAAAAAAATTAGAAGAAGCTGTAGCCTATTGCAAATCCAATGGCATTGAATTTTATGCCGTTAATAAGAGTTATCCGGAAGAGGTCATGGACGACAAAATAAGCCGTAAGATACACGCAGATCTTTTTATAGACGATAGGAATATAGGTGGTATGATGGGATGGGGAGAAATATACCAACAACTTATTGGTACTGCAGTTGTACCCCCTCAAAAAAAGAAAAAAAAGGCAGGAATAACTAAGCAAAAAATTAAGAAAGGATTCTTAGCAAAATTTGATGAGTTCTTTAACGAAGAAGACGAATAATGGCTATCATACAAAAAACCAAAGAAGAGATTGAAATTATGCGCGAAGCCGCATTAGTTGTTTCTCGCACACTAGGAATGCTCGCTAGCGAAGTTAAACCTGGTGTTACCACCTTATATTTAGATAAACTTGCCGAAGAATATATACGAAGTCAAGATGCCATTCCCGGTTTTTTAGGATTGTATGATTTCCCAAACACCTTATGTATGAGTCCCAATGAGCAAGTTGTTCATGGTATTCCTAATGACACTCCATTAGTAGAAGGTGATATCATTTCTATAGACTGCGGGGCAATAAAAAATGGTTTTTATGGAGACCACGCCTATACTTTTGAAGTAGGCGAAGTTACTCCAGAAGTCAAGAAACTACTAGACATCACAAAGCAATCGCTTTATGTGGGTATAGAACAATTTAAAGCAGGTAATCGCGTAGGTGATGTGGGGTATGCAATACAAAAATTTACAGAAGATCACGGCTATGGCGTTGTACGTGAACTGGTAGGTCACGGCCTAGGCAGCACGATGCATGAAGACCCAGAAATGCCTAATTATGGCAGAAGAGGTCGTGGCAAGAAATTTATAGAAGGTATGGTAGTGGCTATAGAACCTATGACTAATATGGGTACTAAAGACATCAAACAGCACAAAGACGGTTGGACCATTACCACCCGTGATAATTTGCCTAGCGCACATTTTGAACACGATATAGCTCTAGTAGATGGAAAACCAGAGTTGCTCTCTACCTTTGCATATATCTATCAAGCTTTAGGTATTGAGAGTGATGAAGAAACTCCTTTTCGTAAAGAGGCTTTAGTTTTATAACTAGTGAAAAAAATATTCAAGTTTTTCTTAAATGCCATTCCTAGGCCCTTGCTTATACGCTTGAGCTATGTGATTCGTCCATTACTCGCTCTGTTCTTAAAAGGAAATCGATATACAGACCCGATAGATGGTAAGAGCTTTAGAAAATTTTTACCCTATGGTTATGGCACGCCAAGAGAGAATGTACTCTCGCCTTCTACCCTTTCACTAGAGCGACACCGACTCCTATGGTTATGGCTCAAACAAGAAACCAACTTCTTTTCTAAACCTGCCACGGTCTTACACTTTGCTCCAGAACAAGCTTTTTATAAACGCTTTCGCGAAAGCGCACATCTCGAATACACCACTACAGATCTAAACTCTCCTCTGGCAGATGTCAAGGCAGATATTTGTGAACTTCCTTTTGATAATGACACCTATGATGTCATATTATGCAATCACGTTCTTGAACATATCCCAGATGATACTAAAGCAATGCAAGAGTTGTATCGCATACTAAAACCTGGCGGAATGGCGATTTTACAAATCCCGCAGGATTTGAATCGAGAAGCTACTTTTGAAGACAATAGTATTACTGATCGTGATGAACGTGCCCGAATATTTGGGCAATATGACCATGTACGTGTATATGGTAGGGATTATTTTAATAAATTACGACAAATAGGATTCAAGGTAGATGAAGTAGATTATACAACTACACTATCTCCCGAAGATGTAAATCGTTACAGACTGGCGCCAGGAGAGATTCTGCCGGTTTGTTGGAAATAAAATAATGCATTATGAAAAAAAATATAGCCATTGTGTTACTCGCAATCACGTTTAGTACACAAGCCCAAAACACGACAGAAATTCAAAAGGAAATTGATGAGATCGTTTGGAAACCGTTTCAAAAAGCCTTCCAGACTGTGGACGGTGATGCCTTGAATGCTATTTATGCAGATGAGGTGTTACGAGTTACTCCGGCTGGAATTGACACTGAAAATTCGTTTAAAAAAGCAAACATCCAGCGCTTTGCTGCTAATCGTACTAATGGTGACAAAATTGCCTTAGACTGGTGGTGGGATGATCGCAAGACTAATGAGCACACCTCTTATGAAGTAGGTTTTTATAGAATAGAATTCACTTCTAAAAACGGTAAAACCCAGTATAGTTATGGACAATTTCATATTGTGCTCCAAAAAATAAACGGTCATTGGAAAATTACCCAAGACTGGGATACTGCAGTAATAGGAGGACAGAAAATTGACAAGGTCTTCTTTGAGAAGAATCCACCTTTACAATTCTAATTCTTGAGCAAAGCTTCAAAGCCAGTAGTCATATAAACACCCCCATCATAGGCGAGATAGGCTTCAATATGCTGCTCTTGGGCTAGTATCTTTTTAGACTTTTCTATACCCATCGCCATAAAAGCAGTGGCCCAGGCATCTGCCTCTGCGCAGGTTGGTGCAATTACATTTGCACTTAGAATATCAATCTGCTCTGCAGTTCCTGTTAAAGGATTTATGGTATGTACATATTTCTTCCCGGAGCTTTCATCTAAACGGTACTTTCTATAATTTCCGGAGCCTGCCATACTTGCATTGTTTAGCACCACTGAAGCGATTGCACTTCTATCGCCTATCTTAGAATCAACACGCTCTACCCCAACCCGCCATGAGCTATTCTTATTTATATTCTCACCTTGCGAACGCACCTCGCCGCCTAGTTCAATGAGGAAATTGTTCTTGTCTTCACTTTCCAAATACAAAGCAATCCGATCTATACCATATCCTTTGGCGATGGCATTAAAATCAAAATAGATTTCGGGATGTGTCTTGGTTATCGTTCTATTCTTTTTTAAGGCTACTTTCTTCCAGCCTACAAATTGCATTAAAGAGTCCAGAGTAGTCTTATCAATTACCGTAAGTGGTTGCGTATCTCCAAAACCATAGGCATTGCGCAAGGTCCCCACCGTGGGGTCAAAATAGCCGTTTGTGGTTTTGTTAAGCTTTCGCGAAAGCGCAAACACATCCAAGAACATATCGTCTATTACAACAGTACTATCTCCTTTATTAATCTTAGAAATATCACTTTCGGGCAAATAAGTGCTCATCGATTTATTGACGGCATATACAACTGAGTCGATACCCTTCTGTATGTGTGTCGCGTTTTGTGAATTTCCAAAATACTTTACTCCATAGGTCGTCCCGAAGGCTTCGCCGCGAATGGTAATTTCATCTGGTACTGACGTCTTCGTACAACTTAAGACACAAAAGGATAACAAAAGAGATAGAATACGCATCTAGCTTATTTCTTGAAGTCCGTTATAAATCACGCGATAGGGTTGATCTTTCTCCACAGGGTGTTGATAATTATCTCCATGTCCTAAACCTACACCTGCATAGAAAGTACGCGCCTCAAACTTAATGGCATGGTCACGCATTTTGAACATTTTTTCTGAGTCATACACATTTGCGTCTTCAGGAAAAGAGCGCGCGCGTACTACCACAAAATGTAATTTCTTGTCTTTAAGCGCCACAAATTGAGGGTCTTTTTTAAGCTTAGAATTTACAGCCATAAACTCAAAGCCATCTGCTTTTAATTCTTCTCCCACAATATTCATCGCGAGATTATGTAGCTCTTGTTCTGTAAGGAAAACTGCCATAGGACAAAGATACGGCG
>JALZVV010000146.1 GCA_023299935.1 Dokdonia sp. | reverse complement strand
ATAATCTGTCCTGCAATTTCTTCTACCTGCTCAAGGCTTTTGGCTAGTTTTACTCCACCACCTTTTCCACGGCCACCAGCATGAACTTGTGCTTTAATCACATGCCATCCTGTTCCAGTTTCTTCTGTAAGTTTCTTTGCTGCTGCTACTGCCTCTGCTGGGGTTGTAGCTACAACTCCTCGTTGTATACGTACACCAAAACTGTTTAAAATTTCTTTTCCTTGATACTCGTGTAAATTCATACTTTCGTTTTCTAGTTGTGCATATTAGTTGCAAAACAAAAGTAATAATTACACCTAGCGAGGGCAAAAGTTTTAGATAAAATTATAAAATGAATTTAACAGAAAGAGTTAACAAGATTAACTAGACGATTTCTGCACTTAAACCGGCCTCCAGAAGCTTAGAACATCTGGGTTTCAAATCGTCATAATCTCCCGTTTTTACCCCACATTTTCCTTTGTAATGGACTATAAGTGAGCATTGATGGGCTTGTTCTTCAGAATGATCACAGGCTCTAATGAGCGTATTAATTACATGATCAAAGGTGTTCACTTCATCATTGTATAGAATGATTTGGTGTTGAGGTATTTCTTGGGTCAAGACTTGACCTTGTTCTTGATATTTTTCTTCGATACTCATAAAACGCCAGTTAGTCGTATAAAAATAAGAGTTTTTATGCTTTCGCGAAAGCATAACTATTCCATTCTCTTAGTAAACTTACAAGCAACCCAATTATTGCGTTCATAATTACCTTGGAAGAATAAATTATGTTCATTGCAAATTTCTGTTATGAGTGATATGTCTTCTGTATAGAAACCACTTAATAATAAAATGCCTTGATTCTCAAGACACATTGCATATTTAGGTATATCTTGTATCAAGATATTACGATTAATGTTAGCAATAATAAGGTCATATTGTTGATCTACCAATAAGCCGGCATCACCTTCCAGAACGGTGATGTGTTTACAAGCATTACGATTGGTATTCTCCTGGGAGTTAAGGTAGCACCAATTATCAATATCTATGGCATCTACAGGAAGAGCACCTCGTTTTTCTGCAAGAATTGCTAAAACTCCTGTTCCGCAACCCATATCTAAGGTCTTTTTGCCCGATAAATCAAGTTTTAAAAGATGCTTAATCATCATATGAGTGGTCTCGTGATGGCCTGTTCCAAAAGACATTTTAGGTTCGATCACAATCTCATAGTCTAATCCCGAAGACGGGTGAAATGGAGCTCTGACTTCGCATAAACCGTCTACTTCAATAGGGTCAAAATTCTTTTCCCACTCTAGATTCCAATTCACTTGTTCAATCTCTTCTGCGGTATAGTCTATTTTGAACTCTTGAGATTGTAAGATGTGTATATTCTCTAAAAGTGTATCAAAGCTTACAGTTCCATCAGGAAAAGCTTCGTCTTTCTGGATGTATGCAATACAGCCAGTTTCGGTTTCTACAAAACTTTCAAAACCAGCATAGCCTAGTTCTGCAATTAAAATTTCGCGAGCAGGTTCTAATGGCGTTATGGTAAACGTATAGCCTAGATAAATTGGGGTCATTATTGAGGTTTAATTATTGGGTGTGTAGGATTTGGAAGGGTCTATAGTTAGTAAGATAGATCCTTCTTGGGTAGGCAAAAATACACATTCTTCTTGAATCAAAATTTCATCTGTAGCGTTAAAATCTACTACGGCATCCTTCTCAAAAATTTGATTTTTGATTTTGATTTTTTTTGCAGCATCTAGCTTGAATTTCCATCTGGTAAAATGTTGATTTTCTACAACGGCATAATCATTTAAGGACAACATGTCATGGGTAAATTTTACCGCGCGACCTGCATGCAAACTTCCTGCACCATACATCCCAGTAAATGGTTTGTTAGCTGTAATATGATCAATATTTGTAGCCGTGAGTTTGATAATGCTATTGACTTCATCCACGCCTAACTCCGAATTGAGTGAAAACATCAAACCAACGGTTCCAGAGACCAACGGTGCGGCAGGAGAAGTCGCAGCAAAAGGATTGTAATCAATTGTTCTATCTTTTTGGAAATCACTGTATTTAAATATGAAATTCCCTGGAGCAACAATATCTACGGTAGGGTCCAAATTATTAGAGGAAGATAAATACAATTTATAGGTTCCGTTTTTAGGGTCATCATTACTAAAGCCACCTGTGCGTGCGAGGTGATATTTTACGCTAGCTGCATAATACTTTCCTTTTTCAGATACTTGGATATTGTCTTGAGGAGTATCATATCTATGCTGGATACTACCTACATTAATGACGTGCTCATAAGCGCCTGGGTAACGGGGTTTCAGACCTTTGGTTTTACTAAAAGATTCGTTGTGAGGGACAGATACAATCACAGTGCCATTGTCTCTCAGTTCGTTTATGGCTTCTTGAGCGGTTTCATAATAGGTTGTGCTACCCCAGCTACAATTAATCACTTTTGCACCAGCTCGTGATAGTTCTAATAATTGATTAAAAAATTTGAAATCGCCATAGGTAGTACTATAAATGCTACAGTCATAACAAACACCAGTAATCCCATAACTATTATCACCTTGTCCTGCTGCTGTGGCTGCCGTACTATTGCCGTGACCTTTGGCATAGGGCGCTTTTTTAAATTGAGTAGTCTTACCAGCAAATTCTGGATCTTCTGTATTGACAGTGCCATCAGAAATACCAATAATTACATCTCTGCTACCAGTAGTATAGTACCAGGCTTGTGGCATTCCAATAAAGTCATAATAATCAAGATAGGCTTGTGCTCCGGTATTGCTGCCTGTGGTACTTGTCGTTCCATAATCATTAGGTTCATAAATTTTAAGCTTTTCTTTTTCTAAGCTTTCGCCAAACTCAAAAATATCAGCTACCTCTGTAAGCAGCGCTTGCTGGAAAGAAAGATTATCTGCTATTACAAAATAGGTGCGTTTAAGCTTGTCGCGCTGTGCATATTTAAATCCTTTTCTAAAGGTTTTTACACGATGTTCAGTAAACAATCTTTTGAGGCGCGCATTGGTACCTGTATACGTAACTACTGAGTCTAGGGTCTGGGTAGGAATTTCTATAGACGCCTTGTGCGTTCTTATATAGAAACGATCTTCTTGTGCATTACACAACATAAAAGTTCCTAGAAATACGAGTATGAAAATGTAAGCCTTCAAACTATTTTTGTGATTTAAGGCGTTTGACTTCTTCCTGTAAAGCCTGGATTTGTTTATCCTGTTCAATAAGGTAGAGCGTGAGTTCTTCGACTTTTTGAAGCAGTATTTTTTGCATTTCACCTAGCTGAATACCATCTTTTAGTACCTCTTCTGTAGATGGGACATTGGGTAAATGGCCTTCTTTAGTTATATAGCTTTCTATTTCGCTTAAGCGAGGTAAGTCATAGATTTCTTCAAATACAAAATCTGCCCAGTTTTTAATATCTATTTTTACAGAACGTGCATGTATCTGCCCATTAACTTCTAGTTTGTCCTTAGGGTTTTTAAGGCCTATTCCCATATTTCCCTCACGGGTGACATAAACACTTTGTGTTTCCAGATTATTGTCAAAAATTTTGAGAGAGCCGTCTCTATTAGTGGTGGTATTTGATATCGTTTGTGCTGCACAAGAACTACAACTAATAGCAACAAGTATTACATATAAAAAAGCCTTCATAAGATGTTTAGATTTACCCTCTAAGGTACTAAAAAGTATGAAAGCTTATGCACAAGTAGTTAAGCTTGTTAAAAAGCGTTTACAATCTCAAAAAAGTCTTGGGCTTTAAGTGCAGCGCCTCCTATAAGACCACCATCTACATCTGGCTTTGAGAATATTTCTTTAGCATTAGCAGGTTTTACAGAACCACCATAGAGAATAGTAACATTATCTGCGGTAGTTGCATCGTATTTGCCACCTACTACTTTACGAATAAAAGCATGCATATCCTGAGCTTGCTCCGGACTTGCTGTTTCTCCCGTACCAATGGCCCATACAGGCTCGTAAGCAAGTACAATCTTACTCCACTGGTTTGCAGAAAGATGGAAAAGTGCATTACGTAATTGGGACTCCACAATTTTTTCATGATTACCACTTTGTCTATCTGCAAGTTCTTCTCCAAAACAAAAGATAACTCGCATATCATTAGACAAAGCAGTATCTACCTTTTGAGCAAGGAGTTCATCACTTTCGTAAAAATACGCCCTACGTTCACTATGCCCTAAAATTACGGTAGTAACGCCAATACCCTTTAGCATTGCCGCCGAAATTTCTCCAGTAAACGCTCCGCTTGCATTTTGGTGCATATTTTGTGCTGCTACAATAATATCCGAATCTTTTAAAACTTCAATCGCAGGATATAGATTTACATATGTAGGTGCTACAATCACTTGTGCATTGCCAGAATTAGTTTCGTGTTTTAAAGCTTTCAGAAGACTTTGTGTTTCTGTTAAGTCATTATTCATTTTCCAGTTTCCTGCGACAATATATTTTCTCATGGGATGCATTTTTAGCTTAGAAACTAGGTTCTGTTCCTAGCTAGGCTTTTCATATAATAATGGTATGACACTTATGTATTTAATCTGATTTTTGGATCTAACCATCCATAAATGATATCTACTGCAATATTAATCAAAACAAACAAGGTAGCAATAATTAAAACCGCTCCCATTATCACAGGTAAATCCTTAGTGTTTAGGGCGTCAATAATTTCTTTTCCTAAGCCATTCCATCCAAAAATATATTCTACAAATATCGCGCCTGCTAGCATTGAGGCAAACCACCCTGATACTGCTGTTACAACAGGATTTAAAGCATTTTTAAGAGCGTGTGTTTTAATTATTTTGAAGGTGTTTAGGCCTTTCGCTTTAGCGGTACGAATATATTCTTGATTATATACTTCTAATAAAGAATTACGCATAAGTTGTATGACCACAGCAAGGGGGCGAATCCCTAGAACAAATGCAGGCAGGATTAGATTTTTCCATTGAATGTATCGACTTTCGCCAAAATCGTCTACCTCATACAAACTACCTGTCATATTTAGGTTAGTATATTTATGAAGTATGTAACCAAAAAACCAAGCAAATAATATCGCACTAAAAAAACTAGGAATACTCATTCCCAGAGTACTCACAACCTGTATGAGTTTGTCTACCCAAGTATCTCGCATTTGTGCTGATATTATCCCTAAAAATACACCGAGAATAATAGCAATAATTATTGCGCTTATGGCCAAAACCATAGTATTAGGAAGCGTTTCTGCGATTATAGCGCTAACTCGCTTTCCTGTTTTTTGAAAGCTTTCTCTCAAATAAGGTAACTTGATCGCAATAGCTGTTTTGCCTATAGATACAAGAGAAATAGCACTGTATTTTCCTTGCTTAAGATGGGTATAAGAATTAGTGTCTTTTGAATGAAAAGAAAGCATCGAAAGATCATTTAAGTAGTATAGGTATTGCTTGCTTATGGGTTGATCAAAACCATATTTAGCGCGTACTTTGGCGAGCTGTTCTGGATCTTCATTTTGATCTAGCATCATCTGGGCAGGATCGCCCGGTACTATAGTAAAAAGAATAAAAATGACAGTGACCACTCCAAAAAGAGTGAGTAAAGCATATCCTATTTTTTCTAGTAGGTATCCTATCACTGAACAGGGACGCTTAGCGCTCTTTCTTTAATTAGTAAAGCTTCTTCTAGGCTTAAGGCCTTGTATATGAAATCACCTCCAAAAAGTCTGTTAGCATATTCTTCTATATCCATAGAGAAACCAGCTTCTTTTCTCCGTTTATTAACCGTTTCAGGATCTTTAATAGGCCATATAAAAGAAGGGCTGTCACCATAAGTGGTTCCTTGGGTACCGTAAATTTGTTCTTTCTCTTCTCCCATAAGATAGCGGTCTTCCATCATTGCCACAATTCTAAATGGGATTTCATCTTTTTTACCCGCTGCTTTCATCATATCTAGATAGGTCGGTATTCTATTAGAATGCTGTATGACATACCAAGCTGCCTGATTGGTAGGTTCTCCTACGAGTGATTTTCCAGGATAACCGTGTTCACTAAAAATGCGTTCAATCATTTTTACATTCATCGTATCCAACGCGGTTTGCTTCTCCCATAGATTACCTTGGTAATCTGCTGGAGTAAGTCCCATCTCTTCACCAAGCTTAGTTCTTTCTGCACCTTCAGGAACTTGCATAAGCTTGCGATATTTTTGGTCTAAAACGGCAATGCTATCTAGCGTATGTTTCAATTCAAAATTGAGTTGAGGTTGTGCCGTAGGTAGTTCTTTCAATAGTAAATCACTAGCATCATTCCAATGCAATTTTTGAAGGACGGTCCCTTTGTTCATACTCATTATTCCTGGATTCGCTCTGATAATGGTTTTTAAGGCAGTTTCATCTGTAAAGTAAAAATCAAAGGGCAATTTATAATTCTTTACAAAAGCATCATTAACTTCTTGCGACGAGGAGGTCAATCCAATAACCGTATAGCCTTTTCGAATGGCTTCTTCGGCAGTATTTCTAATATTATAGTAAGCTTGCGTTTCAGTTTTTGCCAGATTGTAGGCTACAATCACCACCACATTTTCCTTCTCTAGATAGGTAGTGGTATAATTTTCTTCCTCTCTTTCAATGGTAAAATCGTGCACGGGCGGCTCGTAACCTTTACTTATTTGACGGGTTTCGTAATCTACAAACTCGCCATCTACAGTCGGATATCCTCCAGAGGTAGTCACGATCTCTTCTTTGCCACTCACTAAGAATTTCCAATCGTATTCAAAAACAGCTTGAGGTGCTCCTTCGGGAACGGTCATATTTTCGGTGATATTGGAACCTTCTTTATAGGCTCTAAAATCTAACCAAGGCAGATGCATTAGTACATAATATCCAAAAATCATGCAAACGATAAATGAAATGAATGTGATAATGGTTCGTGGTGCTTTCGCGAAAAGCGGCTGGATATACTTACGTTTCCAGAATAGAAATAATATCAGGACCAGTAGTATCACGTCCTTAATAAAAGATTCCCACGGCACCAGTGGAATGGCATCTCCAAAACAACCACAATCCGTGACCTTATCAAAATAAGCAGAATAGAAGGTAAGGAAGGTGAAAAAAGCAATCATTGCAAGTAATAACCAAAGCGTTAATTTTCTTGCATGGCCTATGAGTAGGGCAATACCTAAAATGATCTCTGCAATCACTAATATTACAGAAAGAAGGAGTGCGTATGGTGATAGGAATTCTAAGTTTAGTACTTCTGGAGCAAAGTATTCCTGTAATTTATACGAAAAACCAAGCGGGTCGTTCAATTTTATAAAACCACTAAAAATAAAGAGTGCGCCTACAAGAAATCGGGCTATGTGAACAAGAAATTTCATAAATATTTAGGTATTAGAGGATTCTCCAAGATGGATTAATGCAAAAATGGCGTAATTGATCATGTCTTGATAATTGGCATCAATTCCTTCTGAGACAATTGTTTTTCCTTGATTATCTTCTATTTGTTTCACGCGTAAAAGTTTTTGCAGAATAAGGTCTGTAAGCGAACTTACACGCATATCTCTCCAGGCTTCGCCATAATCATGATTTTTATCCATCATTAAGGATTTTGTGACACCAATTTTTGTATCGTAAAGCGCAGTAGCTTCTTCTGGATTAAGGTCGGGTTGCTCTGCCACTCCTTTCTCTAGTTGCACAAGAGCCATAGCACAATAATTAATAATTCCTATAAATTCTGAGACTTGTCCTTCATCTACTTTTTGAACTTCGTTCTGTTGTAAACCTCGTATGCGCTGTGCTTTTATAAATATTTGATCTGTTAAGGAAGGTAAGCGTAAGATACGCCAGGCGCTTCCGTAGTCTTTCATCTTATTGATAAATAGATCTCTGCATTTTTTAATAATCGCATCGTACTGTAAAGAGGTGTTACTCATAAGGAAATAGAATATAAATGTAAATTTCGCTTAAAATGTCGAGTAATGAAAATACTAGTTCAAGTTTGTTGTTAAGTTAATTGGATGCTTAGTTGATGTGATGGAGAGTCTTGGAGTTTAAATGTTTTTTATTTGTTTCACTACAGACTACAGACTAACCCCTTTCTCTTTTGTGACTTTGATTGTATAATATTAAAACATTTTAATTGACGATTAATTGTAAAGACCAACTCATAGACTTGTCTGCACCATAAAATTATGGGGCTATGTTGAGAAAACGGAAAGTTTGCCAAATTTCTAACAAAAAATAAAGAAATTGTGTGAAACAACCACCCAGAGAATCTGTCTGTTTGATATCTTTGATACCAGCTATTGTTAGCGATGTTAGAACTTTAGCTCGGGCTAGAAACCTTAATTATGACCATAAACTGTAAAGGCCAACTCATAGACTTGTCTGCATCTAAAATTATGGGGACTATGTTGAGAAAACGGAAAGTTTGCCAAATTTCTAATAAAAAATAAAGAAATTGTGTCAAACAACCACCCAGAGAATCTATCTATATGATATCTTTGATACCAGCTATTGTTAGCGATGTAGAACTTTAGCTCGGGCTAGAAACCTTAATTATGACCATAAACTGTAAAGGCCAACTCATAGACTTATCCACTCCCAAAATTATGGGAATTCTTAATATTACGCCAGATTCGTTTTATGATGGAGGAGCTAATAATACTAATTACAGCGCTGTTAAAAAAGCGGGTCAAATGTTGGAAGAGGGGGCCTCCTTTATTGATGTAGGGGGGTATAGTTCTAGACCTAATGCTCCAGATATTTCGGTAGCCCAAGAAATGGATCGTGTGCTCCCAGTTATCGAGGTTTTAGTGCAAGAATATCCGGATGTTATTATTAGTATAGATACTTTTCGCGCAAGCGTAGCAGAAAAAGCGGTGCAAGCGGGAGCTTGTATGATAAACGATATCAGTGCCGGAAAATTAGATGACACAATGCTTGATACTGTGGCAAAACTCGGTGTGCCTTATTGCATGATGCATATGCAAGGCAACCCACAAACAATGCAAGCCAAGGCTAGTTATGAAGATATTTGCAAAGCGCTTATTCTATATTTTAGTGAGCGTCTAAAAATGGCAAGAGCTGCAGGCATTAATGATCTAATTATTGACCCCGGTTTTGGGTTTGCAAAAACAATTGAGCAAAACTACGCTCTACTTAATAAATTGGATTTATTACAGTTATTTGATATTCCTGTTTTAGCAGGTTTATCTCGAAAATCTATGATCTATAAAGTCCTAAATACGTCGGCTGGAAACGCGCTAAACGGCACGACTGCCTTACATATGATTGCCTTACAAAAAGGAGCCAAAATACTACGTGCTCATGATGTTGCACCTGCGATGGAATGCCTGACTCTTTTAAGTTATCTTTCCTAAAAAAAAGAGTTTCTATTTTTTTTGACTTTAAAGGGTCGTATTAAACCATATTTCATTACAACAAAAGCTTGTTATTTTAACAAATTTTCATCAAAAAACCTTATTTTTCGTCCTTACAATATTATTATGATGAAAATCCTATATAGAATACTTTTTTTGGGTGTTTTTTTATGCAGCACTTTAGGAAGTGCTCAAGGAGCTGGAGGTCCTACTTGTGAAGTTGCTGTAGCTTTTTGTACTGCAGAATTAAACCAACCTTTTGATAATTGTTTTAATGGCACTACAGATCCAAATTGCACAAATGCTGGTCAAGCAGGTATTAATTATGGTTGTTTAGGATCAACCCCATTTCCTACTTGGTACTTCTTGCAGATTGATCAACCTGGGGATTTGGAGTTTACAATATTTCAAAACACAAATATACCCGGTATTAATCCAGATGGGTCGCCTATACTTGCAGGAGGAGGCTTAGATGTTGATTTTGCTGTTTGGGGGCCTTTTACAGACACGAATGTTTGTGGCTCTTTAGGAGCACCACTAGACTGTAGTTTTTCTGCAGCACCAATTGAAGATGTTGAAATATTTAATGCTATGCCCGGTGAAATATATGTTTTTTTAATAACCAATTTTAATCAAGCTCAAGGACAAATTTTTGTTCAGCAAACTAATGCTAATGATGTAGATCCTGGTACAACAGATTGTACTATCGTAAATCCTACGTTAGGAGATGATATAGAAGTGTGTGATGATGGCACGCCAGTTACTTTAGATGGAACAGATGTTACCGCAATATCGTATCAATGGCAACTATTTAATGATGTGACTATGCTGTTTGAAGATATTGCTGGAGCTACTAATCCTACTCTGGATGTTACAGTCTCCGGGAATTATCAAGTCACAATTACAGTAGCAGATGGGTCTTCTGGGACTGATGATATTTTTGTTACATTTTTAGAAATACCGTTAGCCGTAGCTCCACCGACACAGTTAGAATGCGATGGAATAAATGGTGATGGATTTGCAATTTTTGATTTAGACAGTTTAATTCCAATAATTCTTAATGGTTTAGATCCTGCAGATTTTACAGTAAGTTTTCACATTTCGCAGGCAGATGCAGATGCAGGTGTTGGGGATTTAGTGGGTACTGTAGCATTTAATTCTCAAGACGATATCATTTTTGTCAGATTAGAAAACAACAGTCTTACAGATTGTTTTGATACTGTGGAGTTAGAATTGGACGTTACAGATCTCCCAACCATCACGATTCCGCCTAATTTTATAGTTTGTGACTCAGCTCTTGATGGAGATGATACCAACGGATTGACAGATTTTGATTTGAGTACGCAAGATGTGATAATTCTTAATGGACAAGATCCAGCACAGTTTATAGTTAGTTATCACCCATCACTCTTAGATGCCATGGACAATACAGCTACTTTTCCTGCGGCTTTTCAAAATACGATTCCTAATATTGAACAAATATTTATCCGTGTTGAGAATATCACATTTGCAGATTGTTTTTCAACAGCTAGTTTTAATGTTGAAGTAGCCCCCTTACCGATTATCTTGAATGATCCTGTTTTATTAAGTCAATGTGATGATGATACAGATGGTTTTTCATTATTTAACCTTACTCAAGCAGAATCCTTACTAAGTGCAGATTTTATCAATGAAACATTTACCTATAGTGATTTAGGAGGGACACCTATTGTAGATCCTATTAATTATACGAATCAGATCGTTAACAATGAAACAATTAATGTTACGATTACTACGGTTAATGGATGTTTCCGTCAGGCACAGATTGATTTGGAGGTAGATACCTCTCAGATTCCGG
>JALZVV010000145.1 GCA_023299935.1 Dokdonia sp. | reverse complement strand
TTCCTATCACTTTACGCTCAAAAATAGGGAAAACAAACCGTATATATTTGATGAAATACGCAAAAAATATGTGCGCCTCAACCCCGAAGAATGGGTTCGCCAGCACGTGATTGCTTTCTTGCTACAAACGCATGACTATCCCAAATCTCTTATTAATGTAGAAAAGGAATTTCTGGTAAACGGAATTAAAAAAAGATATGACTTGGTGGTGTTTTATCCCGATGGGCGTATCTTCTTATTGATAGAATGCAAAGCACCAAAAGTTGCTATCACCCAAAAGACATTTGACCAGATTGCCCGTTACAACCTCGAGATAAAGGCTACCTACTTAATGGTAACCAATGGTCTAGAACATTATTATTGCCAGATGGATTATAAGGCACAGCAGTATCATTTTCTAAAGGAAATACCGGTATATGATGGGTTGGATTAAATAGAATGAGGTGATTTTAGCGAAAGCGTTATACCTTTTATATGATAGCTATAGTAAGTCATTAAAATAACACTCATATTTGTGCTGTGAAAACTGCGATTATCATACTCAATTGGAATGGAAAAACTTTACTGGAGCGTTTTCTGCCTTCGGTGGTTGCAAACAGTAAAGGTCTGGCAACGGTTTATCTGGCTGACAATGCTTCTACAGACGATTCCATAGCTTTTTGTCAAAAACAGTATCCAGAGATAAACATCATCAAGAACAAGGTTAATGGCGGCTATGCGAGAGGATATAATGATGCCCTAGCCCATATTGATACAGAACTATATGTACTGCTTAATAGCGATGTAGAGACCCCAAAAGGATGGTTGGCTCCAATGATTTCACTTTTTGAGCATGATGCCTTTCTAGGTGCCGCACAGCCTAAAATACTAGACCTCAACAAAAAAACACATTTTGAATATGCCGGTGCTGCTGGTGGTTTTCTTGATACCTTAGGGTATCCCTTTTGTCGGGGTCGCATTTTTGACCACTGTGAAGAAGATAACGGGCAATATAATGATACAATTGCCATTGATTGGGCTTCTGGGGCTTGTCTTTTTATTAGAGCTGCTGTGTTTAATAAGGCAGGAAAGCTTGATGAAGATTACTTTGCTCATCAAGAAGAAATAGATCTATGCTGGCGAGTAAGAAATACAGGATATAAAGTATTAGCCTGTGGAGATAGTTACGTTTATCATTTAGGAGGGGCTACCTTATCTAATATAAACCCTAAGAAGAGCTTTTATAATTTTAGAAACAGTCTATTTACCATAGTAAAAAATGAAGCTACAGGAGTTTTATGGCGTGTTGTTCTAAGGCTGCTATTAGATGGTATCGCTGGCCTCAGATTTCTTTTACAAGGGAAGTTATTGCACTTATGGGCAATTATTAAGGCGCATTGGAGTTTTTACTATTACATACCTAGAATGATGACTAAAAGACAAAAGGAAGAAAAGAAAATAGATTCTCCACGAGCTAAACCTATTGTTTTTACTTATTTTCTTAAGGGAATACGAGAATACACTCAAGCAATACAAAAAAGATAAAAATCTGTTAAGGGCTATTTTAACATTTGATATTTTAATACTTTTGAATAAACACCATACAATTTTGTAATTATGAAACAACTCCTTTTAAGTGCAGGCGCCTGCATATTGTTACTTTCTTCTTGTATTAGCAAGAAAGAATATGAGGCATTAGAAGCCAGGCAACAACAAACTCAAGATTTATTAAACTCTGCGACGGTAAAACTGAATACCTGTCTAGAAGAAAAAGCAAGTGCTACAACTCGAGTTTCTTCACTAGAAGAGCGAATAAGCGAATTGAACAGCGATAAACAAAACTTAATAGAAAGTTCTAAGGACCTAACGGTACTCACTACACAAGGAGCAACCAATTTAGAAAAGTCTTTAGAAAGCCTAAAAGAAAAGGATCTAAAGATTAGCAGACTGCAAGATGCACTTACTAAAAAAGATAGTGTAACGCTGGCTATAGTAACAAGTCTCAAGAAAGAAGTTGGGATTAATGACCAGGACATTGAGGTGAATGTAGAAAAAGGAGTTGTGTTTATCTCACTTTCTGATAAAGTATTGTTCACTAGTGGTAGTTATATCATTACAACAAGAGCAAGAGAGATTCTTGGTAAAGTGGCTACAGTGATTAACAGTAAACCCGATTTTGAAGCTTTAGTAGAAGGGCATACCGATAATGTACCCTATAGTAGTGGTGTGTTAATAGACAATTGGGATTTAAGTGCTAAACGTGCCACGGCTATTGTTAGAGAATTGGTTTCTCTTGGGGCTAATCCTTCTCAACTAATCGCGGCGGGTAGAAGTGAATTTGTGCCTTTAGTAAATAATGATACTCCAGAGAGTAGATCTACCAATAGAAGAACTAAAATATATGTACTTCCTAAGATTGATCAGTTCTATACAATGATAGAAGAAGAGATGAAAAACCTATCTACAGAGGAAGGGAATTAATATTTTGTAGCAAGCGATTTTAAAAAACCACCCGAAAAGGTGGTTTTTTTATGTTTAAAGGTTTTGAGTTATCGACGAAATACACAAAAGGAGAATATATGTCTGTGTATTTCATCGGCATTTGATGCAAAAATGTTAAAATTTAGTGTATTATATCGAAATATAAGTGTTTTTCGTCGGTGATATTGTAAATCATTATACTTTAGTAACACCTTAAATCATAAAGATGAAAAATATATTTACATTACTCGTAGCGATTACTTTTAGTCTAACTGCTTATGCAGATATTTCTAAAGAAGAAAAAAACGCTTTAGTTGATTTATATCAATCTACCAATGGAAATGACTGGCTAAATGGATGGGACTTAAATGACTCACCAAAAAACTGGAAAGGTGTTACCATTTTTGGAGATAATGTTATTTCCTTAAGTTTAAAGAATAACAATCTTACAGGCACTATTCCTGCAAGTATTGGTAATCTTACAAATTTAAAAGTTTTAAATCTTCATAATAATAAGATAGAAGGTGCCATTCCTAATAGTATTAAAGATATTAAGGGATTAAAATTGCTTAATCTCTCACTTAATAAATTAGAAGGAGCTTTACCAGAAGGACTGACATCAATGACTAGTTTAGAATACATTGATATCTTCTTTAATGATTTAAGCGGGAAATTACCATCTAATATAGGAAACCTAACAAGACTTAAAAGACTAGATATCGCAGGGAATTCTTTTGACGGAAATTTACCGGAATCTATTACCGAATTAACGAATCTTAAGGTGATTCAGTTAAGCAGCAATAAATTTAATGGAAATATCCCTACGAGTATTGTAGCAATGCAATCACTTAAAACCTTTAATATCTTTGATAATAACTTTACAGGGAACTTCCCAACAGAATTAGCGACTTTACAATTAGATGAATTATCTGTTGCAAAAAATAACTTTAATGCTGCGAGTGTTGTTGCATTAAACGAAGAGTAATTACGAGTATGCTGGAAGTAGTTACCAGTATAATCCCCCAGATCTTTTTTTTAGATTTAGTTAATGCCTCCCTCAGGGAGGTTTTGACTTTTATTATAGTTCTAAACTTCCTTTTCCTTCTCTTATCAAGACCGGCTCTCCCGAAGTCAAATCAATAACGGTGGAAGCTACATTACCACCATAACCCCCATCCACAACAACATCTACAATACTCCTCCATTTTTCAAAAATTAATTCTGGATCTGTTGTATATTCTATCACTTCATCCTCATCATAAATAGAAGTAGAAATTATGGGATTACCTAGCTGCGCAACGATTGCTTGAGTAATTGCATTATCTGGCACTCTAATCCCCACTTCTTTTTTCTTTTTAAACACGGTAGGTAAATTAGTATTACCTGGTAAAATAAAGGTATAAGGACCGGGTAAGGCTCGTTTTAAAAGCTTAAAAGTTGAAGAATCTATCTGCCGAACATAATCAGAAAGATTACTTAAATCTTTGCAAACAAAGGAGAAATTGGCCTTACTTAATTTGACTCCTTTAATCTTAGCAACCCGCTCAAGGGCTCTATTATTAGTAATATCACAACCCATAGCATAGACAGTATCACTAGGGTAAATGACCAAGCCACCACCTTTTATAATATCAACCACTTTACTCACCTCTTTTGGGTTAGGGTTTTCTTCATAAACTCGAATTAATTGACTCATTATCACTATATTTACAATCCCAAATCTACAATAAGAAAATATCTTTATTAGCCTGTAATAAAATATATAACAGTAGTACTAATAGAGTCATTTGATTGTACTTGAAAAAACTATGAAAAACTATTACTTAATAGTCGCTAATTTACTTGTTTTTCTGCTTTTTAGCAGCTGCTCCGTTACTGATGACGAGATCATTAACGAAGAGCGACAAGATGTTATCATTATTTCAAATAACAATGAAGAGCAAGATAACAGCAGCACACCTGTTCTAGAGGCATTAGAATTATTTGATATGCCTTATGGTGATCATCCAAAACAGGTTTTTGATATTTATTTACCTAATGGGAGAAGTAGTGCTTCAACTAAGGCTGTTATTTTGATTCATGGCGGTGGATGGCGAGGTGGTGATAAATCTAATATGGAAGAGGATATACACTTTTTTAGAACAGTGCATCCTGATTATGCCATTTTTAATTTTAACTATGTCTTGGCCGTCGCCAGCGAGCATAAAGCTTTCCCAAATCAATATTTAGACATTCAGTTAGCAATTGAGAAAATAACGGCGTACAGTGAATTTTTTCAAGTAAAACCAGAATTTGCACTATTAGGCAGAAGTGCTGGAGCACACCTCGCCATGATGTATGATTCTGTCTATGACACCCTTGATCAAGTGAAATTTGTAGCAAATATCGTGGGCCCGTCAGACTTAACAGATCCTTATTATTTACAAGATCCAGATTTTGATGAAGTTTATGAAATTTTAATTGATGAAAGTCAATTCCCTGAAAATTCAGATCCATTAGCTCTTAATAGCCCGGCTCTTGTTGCAAACGAGGATACCAGCCCAATACTATCTTTTTATGGAAACCAAGACCCACTTGTTCCTATTACCAATGCGCATACCTTAGATCAAGCATTACTGGAAGTATCTAATGAATACATTTTGAATATTTATGATGGTGGGCATGGCAATAACTGGAGTGATTTTGATCAACAGGATTTAAGGAATCAAATAGATCTATATCTAAATGATTTTCTCCCTATAGAATAGTTTTCTGTATTTTTATAAAAGATATAACTCAAATTACCGTTTTATACTTATGAAAAATAACATACATCATATTCTAGTAGGGATTAGTTTCTTTTTACTGCTATTTACTAGTTGTTCTTCATCTGACGACATAGTTATCAACGTAGAACAACAACAACAAGAAGAAGTGATTACTGACCCAGGTCCTGATGATGATGATATGGATGATATGGATGACAATAATTCAGAACCCCTGGAAGCGCTGGTCTTAACAGATGTATCCTATGGAGACAATGCACAACAGGTGTATGATCTATATCTTCCTGAAGGCAGATTAGCCACAAAAACTAAGGTAGTGGTTATTATACACGGCGGTGGCTGGACCAGTGGTGATAAAGATGATATGGCAGCATTTGTTCAGTATTTTTCAGAGAACCATCCAGATCACGCCATTCTTAATCTTAATTATGTCTTAGCACAAATCACGGGGCCTGCGGCTTTTCCTAATCAATATCAGGATGTTGAAGCAGCTATAAATCAAATTATAGCGCAAAGTGATGAACTTCAAGTATTACCAGAGTTTGGATTTCTAGGCGCTAGCGCTGGTGCACATCTTGCAATGATGTATGATTATACCTATGATACAGATGACCTTGTAAAATTTGTTATAAATATAGTAGGCCCATCAGATTTTACAGATCCATTTTTTGCCGATGATCCTAACTTTCCTCTCGCCCTGTCACTTTTAGTAGATGAAAGTCAGTTTCCCGCAGGTACAGACTTTGCAGTGGCAAACAGTCCTGCCCTTGTTGCTAGTGCATCTTCAAGCCCTACTTTATTATTTTATGGAGATCAAGATCCCATTGTACCGCTGTCTAATGGACAAACCCTAGCAAACAATCTGGACCTCCTAAACCTAGAACACGCATTTACTATTTATGAAGGTGGTCATGGCGATGACTGGAGTAATGCAGATTTGATCGATTTAGGGATTCAAACAGGAAGTTACGTGAACACCTATTTAAGTATAGAATAACAAGTGGCTTTTTATTAAGATGCTTGCGCGAAACTAGTCCCGATCTATCGGGAAGCAAAACAAACACTACTTCACTACTTCCAGTTTAGCAAAACGAAGTAATAGTTTTTTAAGACCTCCATTTTCAAAGTTGATCTCTGCTTTTTGGTCTTGGCCTTTCCCTTCTAAACTTTGCACGATCCCTCGTCCAAAACGAATATGCTTTACAATAGTCCCTTGGGCTAACTCTCCAGCGAGACTGGGCATTGCCTGTGATGCATCAGATGCGGGTTTTATCTTTCGTAATTTACGCAGTTGGTCCTGAGTAGGAGTCCCTACTTTAGGCGGAGAACCACTTACTGGTTTTTTGAGACGCAACTTACTCTTATCAACTTCGCCAAAAATATCTGCATCTACTAAAGGCTTATAACGATAGGTCTGCATAGGCGTTTGATAATCTAGATACTTATCGTCTATCTCCTCTATAAAACGACTAGGCTCTGCATCAATAAGTTTCCCCCATCGATACCTACTTTCTGTATAGGTGAGATAGGCTTGTCTTTCTGCCCGTGTCAAAGCCACATAAAACAGCCTTCGCTCCTCCTCTAGTTCGCTACGTGTATTCATACTCATCGCACTTGGGAACAAGTCT
>JALZVV010000144.1 GCA_023299935.1 Dokdonia sp. | reverse complement strand
GGTGTTTTCTAAAGCCTTTAAACCGTGGTCTAATTGTGATACATATCCAGAAAATTCCTGACCTAAGGTTAGGGGAGTGGCATCCATAAGATGGGTGCGACCTATTTTCACTACATTTTTAAAAGCGTCAGCTTTCGCTTTAAGCGTATCCCTTAATTTTTTGACTCCTGGTATAGTTGTTTCTACAATCTTCTTATATCCTGCAATGTGCATTCCTGTAGGGAAGGTGTCATTAGAGGATTGAGATTTGTTTACATCATCATTAGGCTGCAACGTTTTTTCTCCTTCTCCTACCGTTTTTCCCGCTAGTTGATGTGCGCGATTGGCAATAACCTCATTTACATTCATATTACTTTGCGTACCAGAACCGGTTTGCCAGATTACTAACGGAAACTGATCATCATGCTGCCCTTCTAGAATTTCATCACACACTTGAGCAATGAGGTCTCTTTTTTCTATAGGTAAAGCACCTAATTCACAATTAGTGTATGCGGCCGCTTTTTTGAGAATGGCAAAACCATGCACAATCTCAATAGGCATAGATCCAGGAGTGCCAATTTTAAAATTATTTCGGGACCTTTCGGTTTGTGCTCCCCATAATCTATCTGCTGGGACTTGCACTTCGCCCATCGTATCTTTTTCAATTCTATATTTCATAAAACAGTAGTCTAATAATAGAAGACAAATTTACAATTTTGCACTCAAAAATGATGTCAATAAGCTGTCAATAAATCTGTGTTTTCTATTGTGAGAAATAAATATTATGCGGTATCTTTGGCAAATAATTTAGAAAGAAATACAACACTATGTTTGATTTTGACCAGTATTTAGGATTTTTAGCCTTTTTAACCATACTTACAATTGGTTTTTGGTTAATGATATTTTTATTGACTTTCGTGATTCCTTACTGGGTAGGAGGTTCAATCATAGAATTGGTTAAAGAGAAAATAGAGGCTAGAAAAGCAAAACGAGAAGCTTAAAGGTTTATCATAAAGTATAAAAAAAGGGTCTGCAATTGCAGACCCTTTTTTGTTTTATAGGTTTAGGTTATGCTTTCGCGAAAGCATAACTTTTATCCTTCAAATTCTTCATCTCCACCGCCATTAAATCCACCTTGACGTTCTCTCTTTTTCTTTTGATTAAAGCGATAGGTGAAGGATAGTCCAATAGAGCGTTCTCTAAATTGAAACTCACTTTCTCCTTCAAAAGGGAAGCTAAGTTCTGACGTTCTTACTCTTGAGTTAAGGACGTCTCTTATATTTAAAGCTAGAGAACCTTTTTCTTTGAGAATATCTTTACTAAAGGCAAAATCTGCAGAGAAAATCCCAAGATTTCTACTCTGTGCGTTTACAGAAGGACCGCGATAATTTAATCGCGTTTGCCAATCTATTTTTCCGGGTAAGGTAAATTTGTTGTTTAATCTAGCAGACCACGTAAAGTTACTTGCTCCGAAGTCTATACCATCAAATGTACCTACTGTTTCAGAATTAAAAATATTCACATTAGCATTAATTCTCCATTTCTTAGTAGGGGAGTAGGTCAGGGTACCTTCTATACCTATTCTATCATTTCTAGAAAGGTTGATAGGCGTTCTTGTTAAGACTGCCTGCTCTATACCATTCACAAGGGTGACATCTCCAGTATCTAAAGTAACAAAAGTAAAAGTGTCTTCTGTTCTTCTAAAGAATACTGATCCATTAAGGGTTAAAGATTTACTTATTCTATTAAGGTATCTTAAATCTATGCCATTAGATAAACTAGGATTAATATTAGGATTTCCTTGGAAAAAAGTAGTTGCACTGGTTCTAGATGGGAAAGGGTTAAGAAAAAATCCTCTAGGTCTTCTTATTCTTCTGTTATAGCCAAAGCTTACCGTTTCTTTTTCATTCAATTCATAATTGAGGTTTACCGTTGGAAACAGATTGGTGAAGTCTCTACTTGTAAAATCACTATTCACCTGTTGTTCAATCGAAATATCTGTATATTCTAAGCGTAACCCAAGCAGGAAATTAAACTTGTTGATCTTGCTCCCATACTGTGTATAAATGGCGTGTATATCTTCATTGTAGATTAGACTGTTAGTCAAATCAGAATTAAAGAGGAACTCTCCATCTAAGTTACCATCATCAATTTCGTTGTCAAAAACAGTAAATTCAGTATCTAACTCACGAATATTACCCCGATAACCGGCTTCAAAACGCGCATTATCACCTAGTGGCTTTACAAAATCTATTTGTGCTAAAAATCTTGTTTGGTCCTCTACGGTTTCATTAGTTTCAAGGCCAACAGGGATACTTGTGTCAGAAGATATGTTACGGATATCAATAAATTCTGTCTCTTCAGAATTTTCATATTGTAATTCTATAGACAAGTTTCCATCATTCTCCCATTTCTTATCGAAATTGAGACTAAACTGGGTAGTTAAATCTTCTTCAGTTTCCGGAGCAAGTCGTTCTGAGAACGAAACTACAGAGCCGTTCTCTGTTTGTGTAATGTTATTTACAGAACCATTTTCATTATCACTATCCCTAATTACTCCAGATAGCGTAATACTAGTATTATCGTTTAAATAGTATTCTACACCTACATTGGCATTTAAGCCACCTCTTTCTCTATCAAACGCTGTTCTTTCTATAAAAGAGCCATTCTCTTCAATACGACTAGAAAAACTGTTTCCTTCAGAACCTCTTATATTATAACCTCCTGTTCCAAAAATATTGAAGTCGCCAGTTCTATAATTTACATTACCAGAAATTCCTCTGGTATCAAAGTTTCCAATATTTGCGGTTACGGCACCATTAAGACCTTGGAGTTTGCTTCGTTTTAGGATAATGTTTAGAATTCCTGCGCTTCCCTCTGCATCATAACGAGCAGATGGCGATGTAATGACTTCCACACGCTCTATGGATTCAGCCGGTAATTGTCTTAGTGCTTCTGTTCCACTCAATCCAATTAGTCCTGACGGCTTCCCATTAATAAGTATGCGTACATCATCATTGCCTCTTAAAGCAACATTACCTTCTACATCTACAGAAACCGACGGAACATTGTCAAGTACATCAGATACAGTCGCTCCTCTTACAGTGAGGTCTTTCCCTACATTATAGATTTGCTTATCTAATTTATATTCCACCGTGGTTTTCTCGGCAACTACAGTTACTTCTTCGAGTGCGGCGGCATTTACTTCTAAACTAACAACACCGAGATTAGTATCACTGAATAGTTTTTTTGCTTTAAATTCATAGGCCTCAAAGGAAATAAATTCTATTTTGACATCATAAATTCCTGCTGGCGCTGCAAAAGAAAACTTACCATCAAAATCAGTGATACCTCCAGTGACTTCCTTAGATTTTGTGTTTGTTAATGTGATTGTCGCATATTCTAACGGAATAGCGGCGGTCTTGTCCTGCACGTTACCACTTAGTGTGATTTCAGCAGGCTTCTGTCCTTGGGCTAATACAGCTTGTAGGCTTGATACTATAATAAGTATTGAGAGTATTCTTTTCATTGGTTCGTTTGAGTGACGCAAAACTATATCAAAAAAAATGCCACTTGGTTAAAGTAGCGTTAAATAACATTTCAATATGATTAACTACTCGTTCTTCATTTGAGCGATTAGCATTTCATATTGTTGCGTGTTTAGAATACTTCTTAAGCTATACTCCTTTTTCTTTTCCAAGTTTCCCCGTGCGATAGTTTTATCTGAAGCACTTTGTGTCGAACTTTCAATTTTAAAATATTCCTCAGCAACTTTGATCAATACGTTTACTGTTGATTTTTGCTGATAATTAGACATTTCAATTTTCTTGCTCACTTCATTCACCAGAGCACTCATCTCCTTTTTTACTTTTTGTGAATTTTGTGTCTTATTTAAATTTTGACCAATACTCATTGAGATTGTGCCTAAAGCAATACACATAAATAGTATTATTTTTTTCATAATAGGATAACTTATGGCAATAAAAAAACGCCAGTATTTTACTGACGTTCTACAAATATCTTACCAAATATTTATATTCTTCCGGTGAATTTTAAATATTTAGTAAATTGAACGTCTGTCAATATGTTTTTCATATTCAATTTTTCTCTATCGGCATAATCCATAAGTTTCCTCATATTATCCGAATTGTTTAAATCAGAATTTTTTAAACTTTGCATTGCGGGTTGCATAACAGATAATATTTTGTTTACCGAGGCTAATTGTTCCTCGTTCAATTCTAATTTTTTAATCATAGTCTCTGTTAGTGATTCAGGAACATCAGAAACCTGTTGTGCTTGAGCGTAAGTCATTCCTAATAATACGAAGGCAAAAATTGCAAGTAGTTTTTTCATTGTTGTTATGTTTGCTTTTAGACGGGGAATTTACAAAATAGATTTGATATTTTCGGGTGGTCGACCAATAATTCCTTCATTTTTGTTCAATACAATAGGCCTTTCTATTAATTTAGGGTGTTTTGTTAGGGCTTCGAGGATGTCATTATCGCTCAATTCCTGACCCTTGTAATTCTCCTTCCATATCGATTCCCCCTGGCGCACGAGGTCAAGCGGTTTAATATTAAGTATGTTAATAACATGCTCGAGTTCAGTTTTTGTAAGCGGATTTTCTAAATATTTTATAGTTTCAAAATGAACACCCGATTCTTCGAGTATTTGCAGTCCTTGTCTGCTTTTGGAACAACGTGGGTTGTGATAAATTGTAATCATAGTTTGTCTTGATCTAAGGTGATACCTAATGCACGGAGTCGTACTGCTAATGTTTTTGTATCTGTATAATGGATGCCTTTTATCCCTACAGCTTGGCAGCCATCAATATTAGCTTTACTGTCATCTATAAAAAGAGCTTCTTCTGCTGCTATAGCATAACGATCAAGCATTAACTCATAAATCTCAGCAAAAGGCTTACGCATTCCCTCAGTGCCAGATACAAGAATACCCTCAAACCATTGTAGCCAAGGAAATTTTAAAATTGCCTTAGGCCAAGTCTCTCCACTCCAATTGGTTAATGCAAAGACTCTATAGTTTGGATTGTCTACTAAATCCTTTAGGATGGCTACGGTATCATTGTGAGCAAAGCCTAGCATCTCCTCCCAACGGTTATAATACATCTTTATTAGGTCTTCATATTCTGGAAAGAGAGCAATACGCTCTTGAGTAGCTTTTTCTATTGGATAGCCTGCATCTTGGTTTACATTCCAATCCCAGGCACAAATGTGCTTAAGAAACCAATCCATTTTTTTTCTATCACCTCTAAACTCCTTAAGATAGACATATTCTGGGCTCCAATCTATAAGTACACCTCCTAAGTCAAAAATGATTGTTGTTATTTTTGTGGACATAATCTTTGTTTCTAAATATACTTTGCTGTTCGGTAGTAGCGAAGACCACCAAAAGCTTAGTCTCAAAGTTACAATTTCATACTGCTTTGTACCACTTCTTCATTGGTTATCTGTAAATGTTTAGGAAGTTTATTATCTCTAGGTAATACAGCCAGATATCTATCAAAATTACTGGTATATACATTTTTAAAAAGGGCTTTTTGAGGTAAATCAAGCATTGCTATGAGTTCGTGCACAAACTCTTTATGATGAATAAGATCTTTACTGCCAAGATGAAAAATCCCACCAAGCTTTCTATTAATGATATAGTGCAACTGCTGACTTAACTTACTATCTGTAGAGGTATTCATAATTAAATGTGGAAAAACCTCAATAGCTTGATGCAGCAATACACTATTTCTTATTTCGGACAGTCGTGGAGAACCTGGTCCAAAAACCATAGGTAGTCTACAAATGGCATATTGTTCTGAAGGAAGACCTCGCATTAAGATGTGCTCACAACGCATTTTTAGTTTGCCATAAATACTTTCAGATAAGGTCTTGTCATTTTCATAACTTGGGTAGTGGGAGAAGGCATCAAAAACATTAGCGCTTGAAAGCAATACAATACGAGAACCACTTCTTTGCGCATAGTCTACCATTAATTGGTGCGCTTCTATCTGGTCTAAAAAAGGACCTCTCAAGGCCGATACAATTACTTGCGGTCTTAACTTTTTAAGTAGTTCATAGACATCGTCTGTCTCTAAGCTATATTTGAAATAGTGTTTGTTGTCGCTATAAATTTTACCAGTGTAATAGGTCCCAAAAGTATTGTAATAACGATACAGTTCTTTATATAAAGACCCTCCTAAAAAGCCCGAGGCCCCTAAGATTAAGATTTTGTCTTTGGATTTTTTATAGGCGATAACTTGGGGTTTTAATGTAACTAACCGTATTTAGTTTTTGTAGAAAGGCGTTTTTACAATAACAGCAGGGATCACTTTTTTTCGTATTTGAATAAAGATTTCTGAGTCCGCTTTCGCGAAAGCATTATCCACATACCCCATACCGATTCCTTTGCCTACAGAAGGGCCCATTGTTCCAGAAGTCACTATGCCTATTGTATTTCCATCTGCATCCACAATAGGATAACCATGTCTAGGAATACCTTTGCCTTTTATCTCAAAGCCTTTAAGTCTGCGCTTCACACCTGCTTCCTTTTGTGCCTGTAAGGCTTCACTATTTACAAACTCTTTTGTGAATTTAGTTACCCAGCCCAAACCTGCTTCAAGAGGGGATGTAGTATCATCTATATCATTGCCATATAAGCAATAACCCATTTCTAGTCGCAGGGTGTCACGTGCTGCAAGTCCAATAGGTTTTATGCCCCAATTTGCACCTGCTTCAAAAACCTTATTCCACAGCTGTTCTACCTCTTCATTTTTACAATAAATTTCAAAACCACCACTTCCAGTGTATCCTGTTGCACTAATAATTACGTGAGGAATGCCTGCAAAAGGAGCTACTTCAAAGGTGTAAAATTTAATGGCAGCTAGATCTACATCGGTAAGTGACTGCATTGCCTCAATAGCTTTAGGGCCTTGTATAGCAAGTAAAGAATAACCTTCTGAGATATTCTTCATGTCTGCACTAAATCCTTTAGAAGTATTTTGAGAGCTAATCCAGTTCCAGTCTTTATCAATATTGGAAGCGTTTACAACCAGTAGGTATTGCTCTTCCTTAACTCGATATACAATTAAATCATCTACAATTCCGCCAGAAGCATTAGGCATACAGTTGTATTGCGCACCTCCTACATTTAATTTGCTCACGTCATTAGAACAAACCCATTGCAATAAATCTAAGGCCTTAGTACCACTAACTAAAAATTCGCCCATATGAGAAACGTCAAATACGCCTACACCTTCTCTAACGGTTTGGTGTTCGGCATTAACGCCTTCATAAGAAACGGGCATATTATATCCCGCAAAGGGAACCATTTTTGCGCCAAGCGCTTCGTGAATTTCAGTTAGTGCTGTGTTTTTCATAAGAAATAAATAAGCTTTATGTTAAGGATTGCAAAGGTATGAAAATGGGATAGAATTGCCTTAAAATTATATTAATGTCACGGCTATTTTTTAC
Source organism: Dokdonia sp. (assembly GCA_023299935.1). Lineage (GTDB taxonomy): Bacteria > Bacteroidota > Bacteroidia > Flavobacteriales > Flavobacteriaceae > Dokdonia. The sequence continues at coordinate 315 of JALZVV010000144.1, read as the reverse complement.
TTAGTTTAGTCTAAAAAATCCGAGAAGAATTTCTTCCATTTTGAGATAACCTGCTTGAGTACAATGCACCATATCATAGGTGTAGGCCTCTTTTAGTCCATTGCGTACATTTTTCATAGGCGTATGGTAATCTAGGTAATCTACTTGGTTTGCCTGAGCATAAGCCATTAACATCTCATTGAGCTCTATGATTTTAGAGGCAGGTTCTAATCCTGGTATCCAAGGGTAATCATAAACAGGCAAGACAGATGCGATAACCACTTTTATGTTATGCTGTTTGGCTAAATCTGCCATCGTAAAGATATTATTGGCAAT
>JALZVV010000143.1 GCA_023299935.1 Dokdonia sp. | reverse complement strand
CTTAAACCTGTCCCATCTGCAATCATTAGAATGATATTTATGGGTCGTTCTACCACTGTATTTTCTTCAATAATTTCTTCTGGAATTTCTTCCAGAGCCACAGGCGTTGTCGAGTTGCAAGAAAAAAATAAGCTGCTAAGTAGCATGATGGTCGCAATAACAAATAAGCGCATAGTGCTGTTTTCTTTTTAAGTTGTAAAGAACTTTCCTTTGATGCCTTTCCATCGTAAAGCTCTAATAAATTCTCCTTCTTTTTTTGAAACGAGATAGGTTTTTTTGGTTCGCTTTGCACGAAAAAATCCTCTTAGGCAATTTAAAAAGAATTTAGGACTTCCTTTTAAAAAGGATAATTTTAATGAAGCAATAGCGGTCAATAAAAATCCGTACCGCAAACTGTAAAAAGCCTCTCCTTGCCTAAACTTGGATGCAGAAGTATAGGCATTTCCTGTGGGCTTAAGGTGTTTTACGTGCAACTGCTCTAGGGTAATGACGTCCCACTCATTATATTTTGCCAAAAGTTCATCTGCGGTATCCCAACCCATAGCAGGTTTAAGACCACCTATTTGTGTCAGACAATCTTTGCGATAGGCTTTTAACGCCCCTCGAATATGATCCTTATTTGTTAAGTTTTCTAATGCCCATCTATTGTCTCTTTCGATATAACAAAAACCACCTACAATGCCTGCCTTAGGCTGTTTTTTAAACACCTTGACCACTTCTTCAAGATAGTTTGATGGAAATATTAGATCTGCATCAAATTTGCATATGATGTCGTAATTTTCATCCAAAGCCTCTAGACCTGTATTGAAAGCCTGAACTACTTTATTACCTGGTTGATGGGCGGAGCTTGTAGCAGTTTTTACAGTTTGTATACTGGGGTTTGCTTTCGCGAAAGCGGAAACAATCTCTTCAGAACCATCCGTACTATTATCATTAACCACCATAATCTTTTTAGGATTGAAGGTCTGATTTATAAGGGAATTTAAGGTATCGCCTATAAATTGCTCTTCGTTGTAGCAGGGTATAATGATGTATACGTTCATTAGTTATTGCGCTCTGCGTAAATGAGATAATATCTAGGTGTAAATAAACGAAGTAGGGGTCTAAAGCCTATTTTTTTTACAGGATGACTAAATTTGAACCTGCGTTTGATTTTCCAGCCCGCTTTTTCAAAAATCCAATCAAATTGCCAATCTTCAAACTCGTGATAATGTCTATCCCAAGGGTCTGTTTTACTCCGATAAGCAGAAGAGAACCATAATTTAAGTGGGACACTAGCCACAATCTTATTGCCTTGTATCTTATTGACCACCTGAAAAGGGGCTAACAAATGCTCAAAGATTTCAAAGGCGGTGACTACATCATAATCTTGATGCTCTACCGCAGATGTGTCTAAATCCAAATCTTCTCCAGTTGTATTGTGTACTTCATATCCTTCTCGTTCCATAAAGTTTACAAAAGGATTACGCACTCCAAGGTCTAGTATTTTGGCCTGAGTGTCAGGTACTACTTCTTTCAAAAAAGCGAGAGTATGCTTATACCGTTTGTTAGGAAAAGTGTTTTCGTACAACTATCAAATGTTTTAGAACTCAAAAATACAAAAACAGAAATAGTAAGGATTAATATCTGTAGACAATGGCATTAATATTCATTCCAGCACCCACACTGGCAAAAATGATTATATCACCTTTATTGATTTCTTGATTTTCTAATTGCCCACTGCGCACTAAATCAAAAATTGTAGGGACCGTTGCTACTGAGCTGTTCCCTAATTTATGAATACTCATAGGCATCACTCCATCTGGCATTGATAAATCATAGAGTTTGTAGAAGCGCTCGCATATAGCTTCATCCATTTTTTCATTTGCCTGGTGGATAAATATTTTCTTGACCTCTTCAATAGGAATTCCAGTTTTATCAAGGCAAGATTTCATTGCTTTAGGCACATTAGTTAGGGCGAAATTATATATTTTGCGACCATACATTTTTATGTACTTTGTGTCTTGCTCTTTTTTTTGGTTATAGGAGACGCCATTAAAAAGAAAATAAGCTTCATCATAGGTATAGGTTGCTGTTTCAAAAGAAAGAATGCCTTGGTCACTCTCATCTTGCTCCACAATGGAAGCACCTGCGCCATCACTATAAATCATGCTATCTCTATCGTGATGATCTACAACTCTAGATAACATTTCGGTTCCGATAATTAAGCATTTCTTTGCCATACCTGCTTTGATATAGGCTTGGGCCTGTATCATTCCTTCTACCCAACCGGGACATCCAAAAAGGATATCGTAAGCCACACAACTTGGGTTTTGTATGCGCAACTTGTGTTTAATACGTGAGGCAAGACTAGGAACAATATCGCTAAAATTGCTACCCTTTTTTACATCACCATAATTATGAGCAACAATAATATAATCTAACGTTTCAGGATCTATTTGGGCATCTTTAATTGCTTTCTCTGCAGCGAAGAATCCCATATCCGAAGAAGTTAAATGGGCCTCTGCATAACGCCGTTCTTCAATGCCTGTAATTGCTTTAAACTTTTCTATAATCAAGGTATTCTCATGATTAATTTTAGATCCGTCTGCATTCAAGAAGTTATGATTATTAAAATCTTTGTTTTTCTCTACAACACTTGGTATATAACTCCCTATCCCCGTGATTTTAATCCCCATGCAAATGTTAGTTTAGTTTAGGTAAATGTAGTGAAACTACACGAAACTACTGCTGCAGTCTATGAACAGTCTTTTTTTATGAATACTTTATTTTATGTCTTTATTCTTTGATTAAAACATAAATAACTACTTAAAAAGCATCTGTATTTTGATAATCTGATAAAGAACAAAAGGGAGCTTTAATAAGGTGCCTTTTGTTCCAATATATTTTAATCTATGCTTCTTCCATATATGCCTCAATAGGGGCGCAGGTGCAAATTAAATTCCTGTCACCATAGGCATCATCTACACGACGTACTGTAGGCCAGAATTTATTATATGCAACATATTCTAGTGGATAAGCCGCTTTCTTTCTACTATATGGAAATTCCCAAGTATCTGCAGTGACCATGGCTAAGGTATGTGGTGCATTTTTCATCACATTATTAGGATCTTGGGCTGCTTGGTCTATTTCTTTTCTAATGCTAATCATCGCTTGGCAAAAACGGTCAAGCTCCTCTTTGCTTTCACTTTCTGTAGGCTCAATCATTATAGTTCCTGCAACTGGAAAAGATACTGTAGGCGCGTGAAAACCATAGTCCATAAGACGCTTTGCAATATCAGTTACTTCGATACCGTTTTCTTTAAATGGGCGACAGTCTATTATCATCTCGTGAGCTGCTCTACCACCTTCTCCTACATATAGACATTGATAGTGACCATCTAATAGTTCTTTGATATAATTAGCATTAAGTATCGCATATTCTGTAGATTTTTTCAATCCTGCTTCACCTAGCATACAGATGTAGCCATAAGAGATAAGACAGGCAAGGGATGAACCCCAAGGTGCAGCAGATATGGCTGTGATTGCTTTGTCTCCTCCTGTTTGTATTACAGGATTTGTGGGTAAGAAAGGAACCAATTGCTCTGCTACACAAATTGGACCTACTCCAGGACCTCCACCTCCGTGTGGAATCGCAAAGGTTTTGTGTAAATTAAGATGACATACATCTGCTCCAATGGCTCCAGGATTGGTCAATGCCACTTGTGCATTCATATTGGCGCCGTCCATGTACACTTGTCCACCGTTATCGTGGATGAGTGCTGTAATTTCTTTAATAGCACTTTCATATACACCGTGGGTAGATGGATAAGTTACCATTAAAGCAGCCAGATTGTCTTTATGCTCTTGAGCTTTTGCTCGGAGGTCATCTACATCTATATTTCCGTTTTCTAAAGCTTTTGTTACCACAACTTTCATTCCCGCCATTACTGCGCTTGCAGGATTGGTACCGTGAGCAGAAGATGGGATAAGGCAAATATTACGGTGGGATTCGCCTCTAGATTCGTGATAGGCGCGTATCACCATCAATCCAGCGTATTCTCCTTGAGCCCCAGAATTAGGTTGTAAGGAAGTGCCTGCAAAACCTGTAATTTCAGTTAGCTGGTCTTCTAGTTTAGTAAGCATTTCTTGATAGCCTTGTGCCTGATCTATAGGTGCAAAAGGATGCATATTCCCCCATTGTGGGTCACTTAAAGGTAACATCTCTGATGCTGCATTAAGTTTCATTGTACAGGAACCTAGCGAAATCATCGAGTGATTTAAGGATAAATCTTTGCGTTCTAATTTTTTGATATAACGCATCAATTCTGTTTCTGAATGATAGCTGTTAAATACCGGGTTGGTCATAAAATCTGTATCACGAGCAACGGCTGTTGGGATAGTATTACTTGCGGTTATCGCATCCAGAGTAATTGTTTCTTTGTCTAAGGCTTTGGCAAAAACAGCAATAATATCATTAATTCCCTGCAGATTGGTGACTTCGTTTATTGAGATCGCTACGGTCTCTGCATCTGGATAGTAGAAGTTGATGTTTTGCGCTTTCGCGAAAGCGGCTACCTTCTCAGCGTCTGCTTTTACTTGAATTGTATCAAAGTACGCAGTATTAGTCTGGTATAGTCCTAGTTTTTCTAAAGCATCTGCAAGACTAGCGGTCTTGCTATGTACTTTATTGGCAATATCTTTAAGCCCTTCGGGACCGTGATATACGCCGTACATTCCTGCCATAACAGCAAGTAATACTTGTGCTGTGCAAATGTTTGAAGTTGCTTTATCACGTTTAATGTGCTGCTCTCTTGTTTGTAAAGCCATGCGCAAAGCACGATTACCATTGGTGTCTTTTGTTACTCCAATAATACGCCCAGGGATGTTACGTTTATAAGCTTCTTTAGTAGCAAAATAAGCTGCGTGAGGCCCACCATAACCTAGAGGGATTCCAAAACGTTGTGTTGTTCCTACCACTACATCTACACCCATTTCTCCTGGAGCACGTAGTTTAACTAAGCTTAAAATATCTGCAGCAACGGCCACTTTTATCTGTGCTTCGTTTGCTTTTGTAACAAATCCAGATATGTCATCTACAATTCCTGATTTACCAGGATACTGAAGTATTGCTCCAAAGAATTCATTAGAGAAGTCAAAAGAGTTTGTGTCGCCTACCACAAGTTCTACGCCTATAGGTGTAGATCTTGTTTGCAATAAAGAGAGGGTTTGAGGCAATATTTCATCAGACACAAAAAACTTGCATACGTTTGCTTTTTTCTGATCACGACTACGTACGGCAAAAAGCAAGGCCATAGCCTCGGCAGCTGCGGTTGCTTCATCTAGTAGTGAAGCATTAGCTAGTTCCATACCTGTAAGGTCTGTGACCATAGTCTGGTAATTGAGTAAGGCTTCTAATCTCCCTTGTGCAATCTCTGCTTGATATGGCGTGTAAGCGGTATACCAACCGGGATTTTCCAGAATATTACGTTGTATAACAGCAGGGGTAACGGCCTGATGATACCCTAATCCTATATATGACTTAAATACTTTATTCTTGGAAGCCAGTCCTTGAATGTGTCCAGCAAATTCTGACTCGCTCATGGCTTTATCTAGCTCTAGATTTTTGTCTAAACGAATGTTATTGGGAATAGTCTCATAAATGAGCTGTTCCATCGTTTCAACACCTACAGTTTTGAGCATTCCTGCAAGGTCACTTTTACGAGGGCCAATATGGCGTATGGCAAATGAATCTGTATTCATCAGTATATGTTTTAAAGATGTACAAAAATACGGCATACAAAGAAGTTATAAGGCCTATTTTAACATTGTAATAAGGAATTTTTTTAACCAAAATGGAAGTTATTAACAGTTGTAGTATTTTTGTTTCATGAGTTTTTTAAAGCGCCTATTTGATTTATATATAAATAGTAGTATTCACGTTAGTTTAGCAGTGGTTGCTCTTGCTGTTATCACATATATAGAGTTTGAGATAACTAAAGATATTGGATTATTGTTTTTTTTGTTTTTTGGGAGTGTGTCGGGATACAATTTTGTCAAGTATGCAGAAGTAGCAGGTTTGCATCATCGCAGTCTGACAAAATCCCTGAGAGAAATTCAGGTTTTTTCTTTTTTATGTGGTTTAGGCCTATTATTAAGTCTTTTTTGGCTTTCTAGGGAAGCCTTGCTTGTAAGCTTTTGTCTAGGCGTATTGACATTGTTTTATGCAGTGCCTATTTTTTCATCCAAGCGTAATCTAAGAGCAGTAACGGGAATTAAGATATATATAATTGCCTCCGTATGGACTGGAACGACTGTTTTGCTACCTATAATACATAGTGGTTATGCCGTAACTTCAACTGTATTGTTAGTAATGTTGCAAAGAGTAATATTCATTATAATACTAATGATTCCTTTTGAGATAAGAGATTTAAAGTATGATAATAAGGATTTGAAAACATTACCTCAATTAATTGGTGTAAATCGAGCTAAAACCGCAGGGTATGTAATGATTTTTTGTTTTTTGGGGATGCAATATTTATTGGGGTTTGAACTTCTTACTAGGACATTTATTATTTATACTTTTCTAGCAATAATATTAGTAGTGTTTATCTATTTTGCTAATAGTAAGAATTCTCGTTATTTCACTTCTTTTTGGGTAGAATCTATTCCTATATTTTGGATGAGTGGTGTTTTGTTGTCTAACTATTTCTGAGCGTTAAGTTGCTCTTGTAATCTTTGCTTTAGAACATCTTTTTCTGATGCGCTAACATTTATAAACTGTTTCTTCTTTAATGTTTTTGTTAATTTTACATTTTTTGAAGTATACGATCTACACTCACTACAAATAACTAAATAAAAGTTGAGCTTTATTTTTTCCCAAAGCGATGTTTCTTTGTACTGATTTTTATCACAAAGCAATTTGCCGCTGTTACAATTGATGTTAAATAGTCCCATTTTATTATTTCTTTCTTAATGCTTTTTTATTTCTGATAGTATGATTGGCGAAGTCATAAATTAAAACCAGTTTTTCTCCATACACTCCGCCATAGCGGTACGTGCTCTATGGATGATAACCCAAAAGTTAGACGGCGTAATAGCAAATTCATTACAGATAGCTTCTGTATCAAAATTATCTATTGTTTTCATTCTAAAAATTTTGGCTTGTTTTACTGGCAAGTTACTTAGACATCTATAAATAGCTTCTCCTAGTTCTTCATTTTGCAAGCTGTCTTCTGCGGTTTTATCAAAAGGATCTGCAACTCTTTCTTCTAACCAATCACCTTCACTCTCCTCGTCCTTATAATTAATATGTACTTCTGCCTTTCCTTTTTTAGAATTAGACTTACGGTAATGGTCTATAATCTTACGCTTAAGAATTGAGATGAGCCAAGTACGTTCACTCGCTTCTCCCTTAAAGTTTTTCATAGACTTTAATCCTGCCAAAAAAGTTTCAGATATAAGGTCTTGCGCCATCTCACGGTCATTGACACGGGCAATGGTATAATTAAACAAATAATCTGAATATTGGTCAACCCAATTATTAGGGTTTATTTTATGTGATGGCATGGACTGTAAGTCGAAAGTTAGAGTCAAAAATAACATTTTTAATATTTATTTTAACTCTAAACTTTTTTTAATCGCCAAGTTTCTCATTTTTAAAAATTTAGTGAGATATTTTTTTAGGAAGAGCCTGTCAATGATGCGTCCGGAGATGCCATAAGGCACTTCATAACTAAGCATATCAGTCATTATAGTTTTTTTGTTGCTTTCGCGAAAAAAATGCTCGTGGCGAAACTCTTTGAAGTGACCTGACACCATTTCATCTACAAAATAATTAGGGGCTTTATATGCCGAAATAATACTCTTATGGGTTAACCAAAACCCAAAATGTTTACCCCGCCAAGTCACCGTTTCTCCCAGCCCAATGATACCGGAAGTAAGCCCAGCGATAGCCTTCTCTTGAGTTTGTGAAGCAGATTCCTGATGGAAATCGATATTCAAGGATAATTGAAAGACTTCTTGCATAGGTGCATCAATCACAGTGCTGATATGAATTTCAGACATACAACGGTTTTAATACAATAGGTTTTGCAAAGCAGGTTCCAACTTAGGATATGAGAAGTTAAAACCAGCCTGTGTGAGTCTTTGAGGAATCACATTTCTACTCTTTAACAATAATTCGGTTTCTGTGCGGATAATCAAAGCGCCAAATTCTAATAAGGGTTTGGGCGATGGAATCCCAAAAGGGATCGATAGCGTTTTTCTCATTAGTCGCATTAACTCGCTATTGGTACTCGGTTGCGGTGAGACAAGATTAAAAGCTCCTTCAAGACCTTCATCCTTTATTAAAAAATCTAAGCTTCGTACAAAATCTTCTTCATGAATCCAACTGAATTTCTGTTTTCCGTCGCCCTGCTTTCCGCCTAAGCCTAATTGGGTGATCTTTTTTATGGGTTGTAAAGCTCCGCCGTTTTTGCCTAAAACGATTGAAGTACGCAGAGCGACCTTTCTTGTTTGTGGCGTTGCACTGGAAAAGAAAGCTTTTTCCCAAGCTTTTGCAACACTCACAGAAAATCCAGTACCTATTTCTCCCTCATCTTCAGACATCTCTTTGTCTAAAGAGTGCCTATAGATAGTCGCTGTAGAGGAGTTGAGCCATACCTTAGGAGGGTTTTTACAATGTGCAATTGCCTTTCCTATGATGGTGGTCGAGTCTACTCTTGAGTTCATTATCAAGTCCTTATTCTTCTGATGATAACGGCAATCTACAGAACGTCCTGCCATATTAATAACGACCGTTGCATTTTCAAACTCTTTCTCCCAACCGGTAAATGATTGTGCATCCCATAGCACAGTTCTCACGTTGGGTAGTGGTTGATTTTGCTCGGAGATATTAGGTTGGGACGGTTTTCGCGAAAGCAAAACAATATCATCAAACATCGTTTTAAAATGTTCAATTATAAGAGAACCTAAAAAGCCACTGCCGCCGGATATTATTAATTTTTTCATGATGTTATTTTTCTGCAGTAATTATATAGTAACCAAAATCCTGTAAATGTAAACCCGAAAGTAAAGCATAAAAAGAAGCTTTTAGGTTATTCCAGCTCTGCTTTTTGATACGCTTGCCTTTTAAGGTCTGTTTTAAAAGGAATAAGGGAATCGCAAAAGGAACGTGTAATACCGAAGGAGCCACTCGCATAGAAACGTCTTCTATAGTGACTTTGTTAAAACCTATGCGCTCTAGGTTTTCTTTGACTTGATCAATCACACCTAATCCGTCAAGACTCCAGCCTTTACACAATCCTTTATAACTAAATTTGCTGCCCAAGCATAGTAGGGCAGGGTCTTTTTTAAGGAATGCATCCGTAATTACTAAGCGTTTTCCTTTTTTTAAGATGCGATAAGCCTCTTGTAGCGTTTTATAGTTATGGCCCGTATGACAGAAGCTTTCCATAGCCACAACACCATCCATTGCACTGTTTGAAATAGAGGTGTCTAGGTAATTCTCTTTGAGAATAAGACCTTGGGTGTCTTTGAGTAATTTGTTGCCTTCCCGCACTTGAAAGTCAGATAGGGTTACTCCCAGAGTGGATAGCTTGGGTTGTTGTTTCATTAGATAACGCATCGTGCCACCCATACCACAACCTAAATCTGCAATGAGTTGTTTTTGATTGCTAAGGTTGAGACGTAATAGAACTTGTCTATTCATTTCATTGAGCATCGTATCTCTTAAAAATAGATTGGTTCTTCCCTTTTTGAAATAACCAAAATGCATATTAAAATCGGTACTCCAGAAGGTATAATCTTCTGTTGCTTCATCATAAAAAGTCTTGATGCTTTCTGAACTCGCAGCTTGCATTGAAGGTGGTGGCGTATCTATATATAATGATGTTGATTTCATAAGATAATTTTTAAAAAAAGAACAATAGATTTTTTATGAGCAATAGGCTAAATACCACTGCAAAAAGCACAAAGAGTAGATTCATCCCATAGCCACCATATTTAAAAATGGGCTTTTTAGGAATTTCATACATGGGATAATAAGCAATTTGAGTTGCTACTTTTCCTACCCAGTACAAGGCAATGAGACCGGTTAACGCGATAGCGAGTTTGCTGCCGTTTTGTAACTCTTGGGTCAGGAGAATAGCTATAATCCCGAATGATAAATTGAGACCTTGGATATATCTACCATAGGTTTTTGCAATTTCTTGATTGAGCGGTTTTAGTTTTTTTACATCAGTATACCAATCAAATACACGGTGTCTGATAAATGGATAAATTATTGCAGTGAATATTTGACCACATCTGCCTAGGATGATGAGCCAATTGGGAATATTAAAGCTCATAATTTTTTAGGATTTATAGTGTGTAACATAAAAGTGAAATAAAGCGATAATGGTATAGGTAATAGCATCCAACCGTACTCCCAAGGAAGAAAACAACTGCCTACAAAAAGTAGTATGCCTCCCATATATAGTTGAAATCTTGTGCTAAAGGGTTTATATATAAATAATGCGAGACCTGTTATCCCTTGAAAAAGACCTAAGAAAAAAGCATATATAGCTCCTAATAGCCAGATCCCATTTTCAATAAAACCTAGTAATCCTAATAGCATCCCTAATCCCATTAAATAGTAGTTGATGTTTGTGGTGTTTTTCATAATCAGTTAATTTTAAAGTTTCAGAAAATAATGAAACTTATTGTGAAAAAATATATTAAGTCATGAGTTTGACTATGGTTTTAGTAATCCAGTTCTCTTTATGCTCGGTCACTTTTTCTAGCATAGTATCTGCACGAGATACAAAATCATAAAGTTCTTCGGTTTTAGCCTTAAAATGGACTGCTTCATTAGACTCATTGGCCTCAATGGTGCTAATGTCTTTTAAAACTCTTAGCGTTGGTTTGATTTCGCGACGGCTGCGTTCTTTGGCAATTTTTCGGGCTAGTTCGTCAATATTACTTTCGGCAGAAAAGTACTCTTTGCGTTCTCCTGGTTTGTACTCTTTAAATACAATACCCCAATCCATAAGGGAACGTAAGTTCATACTGGTATTCCCACGTGAGATATGCAATTCCTCCATAATGTCTTCCATACTGAGCGCCTCTGGAGATACCATCAGTAAAGCGTGAATCTGCGCCATAGTCTTATTAATGCCCCATTGCGAGCCTAATGCTCCCCAGGTTTGAATAAATTTTGACTTTGCTTCTTTAAATTCCATATACAAATATACATTTATTTTTAAACTTTCAAAAATTAATGAAACTTTTTTTTGCAGGAGTTGAGAAGTTGAGGTGATTGAGTGATTCAGCTGTGCTGAATTGTATCGAAATCACGAGAATGTGCTTAGCCTTAAATTCAGGATACTTCGCGGTAGGGTCTTGTTAGATATACCAATTCTCGGCTCATTTTGATACACTGCGACTTGAGAAGCATTCAATAACTCGCTTATGTTTTTGGTTTCAATTTCGGTTTCGGTGGCAAGTTGGTTACTTTTGTCCTATGCGTGTATTACTACTTTCTAATGTATGGGTAGAGCCCACATCGTCTGCGGCAGGTAGGCGAATGTTGCAACTACTCAACATCTTTCGAGACCAAGAATGGGAGGTGACTTATGCAACCACATCTAAAGCCAGTGAGTACGCTTATGATTTACATTCACTGGGGATTACTACGCAAACGGTTGCTATTAATGATGAAGGTTTTAACGCTTTCGCGAAAGCGTACCAACCCAACATCGTCCTTTTTGACCGCTTTATGGTAGAGGAGCAGTTTGGGTGGCGCATAGCACAAGAATGTCCGGATGCACTGCGCATATTGGATACCGAAGATTTGCATTGCTTACGCAAAGCGCGACAACAAGCGATTAAAGAGGAACGAGATTTTGTAACCGAAGACCTTTTGAGCGATGTCGCCAAAAGAGAAATAGCCAGTATCTATCGCTGTGATATGACACTTATGATCTCACAATTTGAGATGAAATTACTACAAGACTTTTTTAAAGTACCAGAAAGTCTATTGCTCTATCTGCCTTTTTTAGAAGAGCCCTTGGAAGGTCCTTTTCAGCCCTTTGAAGAACGACAGGATTTTATATCGATAGGTAATTTTTTACACGCACCCAATTGGGATGCAAGCTTGCAACTCAAGCAGCATATCTGGCCAGAAATTAGAAAGCAATTGCCGGAAGCCAAGCTCCATATTTATGGCGCCTATCCGTCTGAGAAGGTAAGCCAATTGCATAATGAACAAGAGGGTTTTTTGATTCACGGTCGTGCAGAAAATGCTCAGGAAGTGATTAGCTCTGCAAGAGTGTTACTAGCTCCATTGCGTTTTGGAGCGGGTTTAAAAGGAAAGTTTATTGACGGGATGCAATGCGGGACGCCCAGTGTAACAACTCCTATTGGAGCAGAAGGGATGCAAGGGGATTTGGAGTGGTGCGGGGCTGTTGAGACCCTTCGACAGGCTCAGGGTGACCAGGATAGAATTGCTTTCGCGAAAGCTACCATACGGCTATACACTCATAAAGAGACCTGGCAAGAAGCTCAGGATAATGGGATCAAAATTATGAACACTCATTTCCAGAAATCTAACTTTGAACTATTATTATTGAACCGTTTGAATGCGATTTTAGAATCTCTAGACCAACACCGCACCGCAAACTTTACGGGACAGCTGCTGCAGCATCATACTTTACAAAGTACCAAGTATATGAGTAAATGGATTGAAGAGAAGAATAAGGGTTAGGGATAATTAATAGGATAGATTATAATCTTTACTTTCTTGCAAATTCAATTAACGGTTTTAAATTGCCATTATCGGCTTCTTTTAAGGCTTTAATATACTTTTTTCTTGTTTCGCTAGCTTTAACCATATTGGATTGGTGCCAAGAAAATATTTCATTCCCGAATATGGATTCCATAATAATGTCAGCCATCATTCTTGAGTGCCTTCCATTTCCATTGGGGAAGCAATGAATGGATACTAAGCGATGCTTGAATCGTATAGCTATTTCTTCTGGTAAATACGTGTTGTGCTCAATCCAATAGTTAGTGTCGTCAAGTACATTTTTTAGTTCAATCCCAATTTTAGGCCAGGGAATTCCAAGATTCTTTTGAGTCATTCTGAATTGACCTGCCCATTTCCATACATCACCAAACATTCTTTTGTGTAAGCTCTTTACAAACTTTTCTGATAAGATTTTTTCAGATTTTAATTTTGTATAAATAGTCCATTCGACTGCTTTTTCAATATTCAATTGCTCAAACTCATCTAGTTCTCCTTGAGTAGTAATAGACTTTATTTTTAGGCCTTCTTTTTCTTCTTCGTCTAAAGGTGTTTGTCCATCTTTATAATCGAATGCTAATCCCATAATGATTTTTTCATCTCTCGCTTTATTTCATTAGCAAGTTCTTTTATGGTTTGGGCTATCTTTTCATCTCCAATTCCTTGATCCTCTAATTTCATATTTTGATTGGTTCGCAATACTATTTTTTGCGCTAACTTTTCTGCTTTTATTTGGATTAAATCATCGACAGTCCCATTCTTTGGAACCAATGCATATACTAATTTTAAGTCCATTGCATTGGCGACATTTTTTAAGGAATTAAGTGTTATCTGACCTGTAGCTTCACGTTCTTCAATTTTTTGAACAGCTCCTTTAGTCAAGTCAAGTTTGTTGGCTAATTGGCTCCTTGTCATATTAAGAGAGGTTCTAATAGTATGTACCCATCCTTTTTGTGGAACCAGAACCATTTCTGCATCTTTAAAATGAGCCAGTTTTTGGTCTAATTGTTCTATGAGTAGTTTTTTCTTGTTTCTCATTTGTCAACATTTTATACATATACGTATGCATAATTAAAATAAAAGTATACATATACATATAAATAAACAAATAAAAATATACTTATATGTATGATTAAGTTTATCTAAAAGGCTCTGATGTAAATTAACGTTAACGGTATTGTGTCTAAAAATTCACCTTTTTTGTATCCTTAGATTTTCCGCAGGGAAATCATAATATAAAAAAGCAACTCACTTTGTTTTAAGCCTTAATTTAAGCGATTTTATATACACGGTGTTGCCAGTAGTTTTTATTCAAAGAATCCTCTTCTTTTTAAAATCGTCTTTTTCTTTATTTCAAAAATGTCAATTGCATAATTTCCATAAACTGCTTTAGCTTTAAATCCATTCGTTTCATAATATGGTTTAGGGAAACGTTTGTCAAACCATAACGTATCAGTATCTTTTCCAAATTCAAATGTAATTTCATTTTCAAATTCTAGAATCTCTGGTTTTTTGATTTTTAATGAATCAAGTTTTTCATAGTCAAATCCTTGATATGGCGAAGCCCATTTTCCGTTTTTTGTCTTGTAAACATTATTGTATTGGTATTTAACGTGGACAAGTTCTCCGCAATATTCTGCTACATAAAGTATGACGTTTTCATATTCAGAAAATGCTGGCTTTCCGTAATGGTCATAAACGACAAAATTTATTGTATCTTTTTTAAAATCGCCATATAAGTTTTCCACTATTTTATACTCTGCGTCATATTTGGAATCCATAGAAATTCGATTACAATAATATTTTCTTTTAGAGGAATCAACATTTATTTTCTTTCCAATAAACACATATAATTTAGGGCTTTCCTCTTTACACGGAACATATTCTTCACATTTTTCAGGTTCTAAGACTATTTTGATTTTTTCTCTTAAAATCAAATCTGAAACTAAATACGCTTGCGTTATTTGATGATTATATCTAAAGTATAAAGAGTCATTTGGTAAAGCTTTAATTTTAAATCTTCCTTTTTTATCGGCTTGTACTGCATAATTTTTGTTTGAATATAGTTGTTTGTATTCATTAATATTCAATTCAGCATTCTTTAAGTATTTATGTATTGTATCATTAATTGTGATTTGAATTCTGTGAAATCCATTCGTTGAGTCTAATGCAATTCCTTTAACAGTAACCTTTTGTCCAAATGTTAATATCGAGAAAAGAAGAAAAGTAAGTAGTAATGTTTTTGTCATAATCTAAATGTTCAAATCAAATCTAAATCATATTTAAAGAATTAAAAAAGTTGAATGAGTGAACATTGCTTTTGAATGAGTAAACAAACATATTCGGTTTCCTTAAATTACTGGCAACGTTTTTGTGTATGATTAGTGGCGTGTTTAAGTACCTAATTTAGCAAATAAAAACTGAATAGAAAATCCGCGAGGATTTTCGTAAGTAGCCGAGAACTAGCCATTAATTATACACGGTGTTCTACGCAGTTTTTATTCTTTATTATTCGAAATAATCAAATTTCAGTGCTTTTTAGATTCTTTCGACTTTCCGAAATTCACCACTAATATTAGTAAATCTTAATTTAGTCGTCAAATCCTAAATCCAAGGTTAATGTTATAATATTTCAATTTCGAAAGAGTCATTTATTCCGACTTCTTTTTTGATTTTCTTTCCTTATCAAATACTAATACACTACAAAATGTAAATACTATTCCAAGAATTAGAGTTCCATATTTTAAAACTTGATTATCAGACATAACAGTTAATCCAAGTGTTGTAAACATCATTCCAATCACAGTTAATGTTGTTCCTTTATTTTTTTTCATTTTCGTTATTCTATTGTACGGTTTATTAGTAGCATAAAATATTAATTTGTTACAGGTTATCTTGTTTTTAAATTGCGTAGAACGTCTCGTATATGAAAAGTAGCGCTGAAAATAAGCGATAACTTTTCGGATTAACACAAGCCGAATTTTTAAATTTTACTATTTATCTTTTTTATTGGAAATCGTCAAATTTAAAAATTTGGCGACTTTCCAAAAATGCCAAAACCATAGTGTTAGCAAGGACTTGCGCTATTTTTTATATACATTGTTGCCAGTAGTTTTTTTCGCAATCTTTGTCAGATTACCAAAATAAAAACCTACGATGTTTTTTCGTTTTTATCAATTTTCCATTCTTATCGTAGTATTTGAACTCTCCAATCTTCTTTCCTTTTTTGTAATTTCCTTCTTCTTTTATGATGTGATTCGGATAATATTCTTTCCAATATCCATTTTTCACACTCTTATAATTAGAAACATCACTCCAAGAGATATAATAAATACCACCTTTATGTTTTCGTATAAAACAATTTCTATGCGTTTCTGATTTCGGTGCGAATAATGGTATTCGGCAACTGTCTTCAAAATCGATTTCCATTAGTTTTCGGATAGGTCTTAAGATTATAACATCTATCAAACGATTTTCAATTTCGGTGTATTCAATTGGGTAATCGTTATCAGTTGCTAATCGTTTTACAAGGAATGAGATATTTTCGTTTTTGATAATCCAATATTCTTTTACGTTGGTCGAAGTTAGTGTTGAATTTGGATAATTTCTATAAACATCTTTAACAGTAGTTTTTCCTAATTCTACTTTTGTTTTATTTTCAATTACTCCATTAAATGGCGAATAGAGTAGAACCTTATTTACTAGTTCTTCAGTTTCATAATCGGCTTGAAATAGTATTCCTCTGTTTTTTAAGTAAATGGATTTTAATCTGTTTTTCCCATAACACTTGTCTGTATGATAACAGTCTTTCGTTAAAGTGTCTGTTACTATTTCAGAGATATATTCATTTCGGACATCTGTAAGAGTTGAATATCCGTATTCTATTCCATTAATTGACTTTCCAGTTTTAATCAAATCTTGTTGACTAAAACATATTAAAGGCAGTAGGAATAAAATTAAATAACGGGATTTCATTGTTGTGGTCAAATTACTGGCAACGTT
>JALZVV010000142.1 GCA_023299935.1 Dokdonia sp. | reverse complement strand
AATCTCTTAAAAATAGAAGAAGATTACCTCGATGCGTGGCATACAAAAAACACTGCTTTTTTTACTGGAAATGACACAGGTATTTTTGACCACTTTACGGCGGACGCCAGGAATAAACTAACCGATTTAGTAGCTATAAACAAAGAACAAAACACTTACATTGAGACCACCACTTTATCCCATCATCTCACACTAGAATTTTACAGTGCAGATGGCACTATCGCTGTCTTGACAGATAGAAATATTACCGGCATTGAGCGTGTTTTTAAGAATGACCAATTCCTTTATGAACGTGCTTTTAATGAAGACTATAAAATTATTCTTTTGCTTGAAGATGGTTTCTGGAGAATACGCCATTTTGAGAAAATAGCGAGTAATGCACTTGTGCCGTCATTTACTCCTGTGGCATTAAAGACTACACTATTAGAAGGTATGAATTATTATCCTCAAATGAGCCCTTGGGACACCTTTGGTGAGCAGTTTAATACTGATACAATCTATCAAGATCTTAGAATCATTAAGGATCTCCGTTTTAATAGTGTACGCATATTTGTAGGGTATGAAGATTTTGGAAAAGCGCAAGTTTCTCAAAGTAAACTCACAAAACTCAAGGAATTGCTTGATGAAGCGCAAAAAGCAGACCTTAACGTAATAATCACATTGTTTGATTTTTATGGAGATTATCGCCTTCAAGACTGGACACTCACAAACGCACATCTTAGGAAAATTGTAACTGCTGTAAAAGATCACCCAGCACTACTCGCTTGGGATCTAAAAAATGAGCCTGATCTTGATTTTGAAAACCGCGGAGAACGTGCAGTGCTGTCCTGGCTTAGCCAGAGCATCCACTATTTAAAAAGCATCGATATAAAACATCCAGTTACCATAGGATGGTCTGCTCCAGAAAAAGCAATACTTCTTGAAGAAAAAGTAGATATTGTTTCCTACCATTATTATCGTGATCTAGAAGACTTGGGTGCAGCTCACTCCAAGCTTACTAAGGCAACATTAAAACCAGTAGTACTGCAAGAGTTTGGAATGTCTACCTACCGCGGTCTTTGGAATCCTTTTGGCTATAGTCCTAAAGATCAAAAAGCCTATTATCAGGAATTCTTTGCAATACAAAAACAGCACGATCTATCGTTTTTTTCTTGGACGCTTTATGATTATGAAGAGATCCCCACAAGCGTGGCAGGACGTTATCCTTGGCGAAGAAATAAACAAAAGCAGTTTGGAATAATCTCACAGGGAAATGAACTAAAACCTGTTTATCCCATTATTAAGAATAGATAGGATCTAATACGGTAATGTGAATATTAAAACACACTATGAGCACGTCAAAACATCAAGAAAGAGATAAAAAAGCTTGGGCTACTAAGGATGCTATGAAGCAAATCTATGATCAGAATTTATGGGGCACCAATGAATCTCAATATTATTCTGGAGAAGGTTCCCATAAACCAGAGCTAGTCAATCCTTATATAAGCACGGTACAATCTTTTTTAGACACCCATAAAAACAAGCTAGTGATATGCGATTTGGGTTGCGGAGATTTTAATGTAGGGCAACAGCTAGTAGCTCACTCCAAAAAATATATCGCAATAGATATTGTGCCTGATCTTATTGAAAGAAACAAGCGACTCTTTAAAGCCCCAAATCTAGAATTTATCTGTTTAGATATTGCTACAGGCAATCTATATCAAGGCGATTGTGCAATTATTAGACAAGTATTTCAACATCTGTCTAATACTGAAATACAAAAAACACTAGAGAAGCTCACGCAGTTTAAATATCTCATTATCACAGAACATATTCCTCAACATCCGTTTGAAGCAAACACAGACATTATTTCTGGACAAGGAATTCGATTAAAAAAGAAAAGCGGAGTGGATATATTGAAACCTCCTTTCGAACTTAAAATTAAAGAAAAAACAGAACTCCTAATGGTATCATTAGGCCAGGGCAAAGGGAATATAGTCACTACATTATATACTTTATAAAACCCAAAAGAGAGACAGTTTACACTATCTCTCTTAAACACTTTTCGGTTTTTGGGGAAATACCTAATCGTGTTGCGGGGGATTTAACATGGTCTAAGAACAAAGAGGTTTTTTTGCCATTATAGATAAGCTTGGGGTGAAAGTCGATGCCCTTTTTATCCTTAAAACCAATGGTTTAAGCCGCAATTTGTAGTTCCTTACTAAAAGTGAGAGGTCGCTCTGCAAAAACATTGAGATACATTGCTGTAATCCTGCTCATGGGTAATGCCGTTGCTGCCTGATAATTTGTTCTAGCAATTTGATTTCTATACTCTTCATTTATTACGAGCTTTTCTATTCCGGCTGCAAGACTAGACACACGAGTTGGGTTAAAAAACTCCCCGCTATATCCCTCTTCTTTTACTAGAATACTCAAGTCTCCAAGATCAGGCATAACCACTGCTTTACCATAACTTCCTGCTTGATGCAATACTCCAGAACTTCCTGTAGTAGATGTATATGGAAAAACAACCATCGCGCTTTCAGAAAAAATTACAGGAACATCTTCTTCCTCTACATAACCTGTAAATGTTAGATTGGGAACGTGTCTAAACTTAGACTCTACTGCTTTTAAATATCCTGGCATATTAGGACTATCTGTTCCTGCGATAACGATTTCTAAATCACGACCTGTTCTCTGTCTAACCAATTGAACAGCTTCAATTAGAATTTCTACTTTTTTATAGGTGCCAAATTTCCCAAAAGTCATTATTTTTAATGGTCCTTCTGGCAGCTCATAAGATGGTTCCTCCGGAATTTCAAAAGTACCATGCGGAATCAAAACACAATTTTTTGCTTGATATTTGTCTTCAAGGATGTCTACATATTTACTTATGGTAAGTGCTACTGTATCTGCTTTAAGCAAAATTCTTGTAAGCATCGCACCTATAAAACTATAGGCTTTAACCTTAAGCTTATTGTTTGTAAAACCTGCGTTATTTAAATCTACAGTTTCCATAATGTTATGCAGGAGAACCGTAGTTTTTACATTCATTAATTTAGAAACCCAAGGAGAGAAAAGACCTAAAGCTGCAGGCACTTTTTTATCTCCAAATTTCATAAACTGCAAATTGTATAGTACCGCGTCTGGCTTTGTGTTTTTTATTGCCTTTGCAATAGAAATTATATTAGTAAGACTATTAAATTTCCAGCATTGCTCTACTGTGACTTTGCATCCTTCTTCTTGAAAAGAGACCTCTGCTTCTTGTGCTGTCACATCAGTAAGGAGTACTACCTCCGTTACTTCTTGATCTTGACGAAAATGATTTACTAAATGATATGCATACTCGCTAAGTGTTACTTTACTCGGTGGATATGCCGTTACGATTGCTAATTTCATTTGTGAGTTTTTTTTATAGATTGGAAAACGCTTAAGCTTTAAGCCGCTGCCTGGTAGAAGTTAACCGGGTCATTAAGCTGCTCATATAGTTTTTGTACGGCGGGACCTGGATAGCTGAAATAATGTAATGATTTGCTCTCGGGCAATTCATCGATAATAGTATCTAACCAAGTGCTAAGTTGTTTAAACCCTTGCTTAACTGCGCATAGGTTGATTATCACCGAGTCCTCCAAAGTCAATAAAACCCGAAAATAATTTTCAATTTCCTTTTTTTGAGAAGCAACTACATCTCCTTTAATACACGTTACTCCGTAAATGTTTTGAATTTTAAGTGCCATAATAATATTGTTTTTAAATGATTCTGCTTTTTTGATAGTTCAAATTTGCGATTTTGCTTTCGCGAAAGCGGTCTAAAAGCGATTGATTGCCATTTACTGTAGACCAATGGTAATTTTCTTTCGTTTAAGCCTTTATTCCTTTGCGTTGTATAAGGCCAAAATAGGCTAGTTGAGCTAGCAATAAAGTACCCATGGCAAGCACCTGCGCCATAACTACTTCGTACAGACTCTCGTGAAAACAAACAATCAAAACCACTTGCAACACTCCAAAGAGAGCGGCAATCACAATAGGCTTGTAATGATCTAGGGATAAGTAGTAGTAGGCAAAAATATTAGAGATGGCAAAAAAAGAAGTGGCTACGGCATACCAGCCCAGAAGAGGCGCAATTGCCACATACTGATCCCCAAATAACAGTTGTACTGCAAAAGAAGGAAACAAAAAAGTAAAAACTACAATTGCACTCGCAAGTGCAGTAATATAACCTACATATTTTAGTAAGACTGGAACCGAGTTCTTGCCTTCTTTGCGCATAGATACTACCGTAGGCAATAGTAACATCACAAACATCCAAGTGACAAAATAAACCACTCTACCTATAAGTGCCAGCGATGCATATAATCCCGCATCGTAGGATGGAAAATAATGCTTTACTAAAAGGATATCACTATTATTACATATGATTTGGGTAAGTTCATAACAAGCAGTGAGTACAAAAAACTGTAAGATTATTTTGTTCTCTTTGCTTGAAAGTGATGCGTGTGATTGCCTTTTAGTATTTAATTTTTTAAATGGAAATACCCCTGCAATAAATGAAATTGCAATGGCACTAGATACTGCAATCGAGGAATTAATATTGAAGAAAAGCAATAAGGCAAAGGTGAGCGCTAATCTGCATACCATTTCTAATTGATAGGTAACCGACAGTTGTATAAACGCTTTTTTTCCTTGTAAGTTTCCACGATTGACACTCATTATAAAATAGACAGGTACCGCAATTCCAAATATGGTAAACATTACAGAAGATTCTGTTTGAAATAGTTGTTGTAATTCTGTCGCAAAAACTACGATGGATGCTCCTAGTAGCACTCCAAAACGCGTAGCCTGTTTATAAGCTCGATGTGTAAACGCTTCTTGTTTCTGATCATCAAACTCAGTAGTGAACTTCGCCACCGCAAGTTGAAAAGTCATCGCCACAAAAGATAATACCAACATAAGCGTGATCAGTATGGCTGCATCTGCAAAGGCTCCCGGACCTAACACACGTCCTAAAGCTAGGTTGTATAGATAGTTTCCTCCATTTACCACAAATGCACTCGCCATAAATACTTGTTCTGGCGTAAGGGCACGTCTTATTTTTTGTTGGATTGCGATCATTACTTTTAATTAGCAAGTAATTTAATGACTGGCTTATCTACTTTTTTGTAGGCAACACTTAGATTACTTCTAAGTGGCGCATCGTAATTATTGTGTACGATTCTTAAAATGTTTGTGTTGTTGATTACTGTAAGTCCCATAGTCTTGTCTTTAATTATGGTACAAATATGCGAGCAATACCAGAGGCTATCGGTTATAATTCGACCAAAAGGATTTTACTGTAGATGAGTGGTAAGCACGAGGCTTTAAGATTCAATATTCTTTTCTGTGTATAGGACAGCTCTTTTTGCGCTGCTACTCTTTCCCTATAGAACATCTCTTGGCAAACTGTCGCTCTGTAAGTAGGACATCTCCCCAAACCCCTCTTCGAAGAGGGGCTTATTCTATTTCTCCTTCTCTTTGAAAAGTAGGTTAGAAAGAGATCTCCGTAGACTGCTATGTAGACTTGTTGATATTTTAATTACATTTAGGGAAACACCGCTATTGAATACTATTATTCCATATCGAATAGACCTAAAACTAAAAGCGCGCGAACTGAGAAAAAATATGACACCCTCCGAAAAGGAACTATGGAGTCGTATTAGGAGGAAGTCCTTAGGCGTTGAGTTTCATAGACAGGTACCTATGCTTGATTATATTGTAGATTTCTATTGTCACGAGATAGGTCTCGCCATTGAAGTAGATGGAGGTTATCACCAACACCAAATACTTAAAGATGGTAAACGCCAGGCCAGATTAGAAGAAAGAGGCGTTCATTTCTTACGATTTAAAAACGAAGAGGTTTTAAGCGATATCGGTAGTGTGCTCAAAAATATCAAAGAGAGGGTTGAGGAGAGTCTTTGAATCCCTGCTGTAAATTA
>JALZVV010000141.1 GCA_023299935.1 Dokdonia sp. | reverse complement strand
TAAAACATTAATAATCAATATATTGTGTTTTTAATGTAAATTTAATGTTATGTAAAGCTTTCTAAATTGTTAGGAATGTAGTAGCTTAGTGCTGTCGACAAGCAAAACATATAAAATATTATGAGAAAGATAGCAATACTACTAATGCTAGTTGTTGGATTTGTGACAGTTCAAGCACAAGAAAAAGTTAAAAAAAATACATATATACAAAATGGTGATTTTATAGAAGCTGTTTTGTATTTTGATAATGGAGAAATAAGCCAAACAGGTTTCTATACTAAAGAAGGAAAGCTCACTGGGCAATGGGTGAGTTATAATCAAAACGGAGAAAAAACAGCTACTGCAACCTATGATAATGGTGCTAAAGTTGGGAAGTGGTTTTTTTGGAATGGAGATGTACTCAGTGAGGTAGATTATGAAAATTCTCGTATTGCTTCTGTAAACACATGGAAGAATGATGGTACTCGTTATGTAAGCAATAAATAAATTATTTCTTATAATATATAGTTCGCTTTCTTGTCTGCTGACACCTAGGTGCTAAAGCGCATAATATAAAAATCCCGATCAAAAAGTTGATCGGGATTTTTATTTGGCTAATTCTTGTTGTTAATTACGAGTCCATCCTGAACTCCAAGATGGATAATCTGTTCCTGTTCCGTTTCCTATTCCTGTAAAGAAATCTGCATCTGTAAACGCAGCGTTTGTATCATTCTTTAAATTAAGAATAACATCTGTAAATGAAATGTCAGTAACGCCAGTATCTCCAGCTAACACACCAACACCTGTTTCATCATCATCAAGGTCATATCCTTCTGCAAAACCATCGATCAATACGTTTGTAAATAGAGCTCTTGTTCCAGCTCTTAAACGAATAGCTTCGTTTTCATTTGAAGAACCAAGTCCTACAATAGTAAGATTGTTAATAGTAGGAGCAGACCAAAATACAGGATCAGAATTGTTTCCTATATCTGTATTAAATCCGTCACCTTCTATTCCTTTGTCGTGTGATTGTCTGTGTTCGATATATACATCTGTAAGTGTTCCTGTAAATCCTTCTGTCCAGTCTATAGAATCATCTTGAGATCCAACTACAGATACATTATTAACATTTACAGTTCCTCCAAAAAATTCTACACCATCATCAGCTCCTTCAAATGCCTGAATAAACTCGATAGTGGTTCCATTGCCTACACCGTAAAAAGAGAATCCATTATTTTCTGAAGCAGCATCTGCAGCTCCTCCTGAAAACTCTATACGTACATAGCGTATAATTCCAGAATCATCACTAGCATCACTTCCTCCATAAGGGAGTTGTCCTATTTCAGAGGTAGATGATCCTCCGCTTGTAACAGAGTTTATGGGTGCTCTGCCTAAAACAATTAATCCTCCCCAATCTCCAGGGTTTGGAGTTGCAGAATTTGATGTAAATACGATAGGATTTGATGATGTTCCTTCTGCATTAATTATCCCCCCTTGAAGAATAGCAACATATACGTCAGAACCTGCAGCTGCTCTAACAACAACACCTGGATTAATAGTTAAGGTAAAACCTTCTGGTACGATTAAAGCAGACTCTAGAGAGTACTCAATTCCAGTAAGTAATTCAAGGTCTTCTGTAAGTGTTCCTCCAATAACATTAGATGTTGGGTTGACAGGAGTTCCTCCTTCATTATTGATGATTACGTCTTCAGTATTGTCGTCTGCACAACTCACAAAGAGAGAAGTAACTGTAAAAAGGCTTAATAGAAATTTAGTTGTTTTCATTTTTTGTTTTTTTTAAATAAATGATTTGTTCGTTTTATGATTAAAATTTGTATTTGAATTGTAGTCCAATATTTACCCCTCTTTTATAGCTAGACAGCGCAACATCTCCATCTACGGTGTTTTCCCGTACACGTTCTATCGTAGGGTTTAATAAGTTTTTAGTACTTAGGTTTAATTCCATGTTTTCTCCAATGTTATTTTTCCATACAAAATCAAGTGTAGGAACTCCTTTTTCAACAATATTAGTAAGTTGACCAGATCCTAAGGCATCTATACGGTCTGAGAAATATGAGAACACAAGGTTTGCTTTAGGCTTATAACCTCCAAAAGTTGGTGTATAGCTTACATCCGCATTTATTAAAAATGGTGATGCTCCTTGTAAATTATCAGAATCTCTATCAAAGTTGGTATTGAACGTTCCTGTAACGTCTTTAAGATCTTGGTTTGTGTATGTGTAGGTGATATTCATTCCTGCAGAAACAAGACTCTCTTCTTCTGTGTCTAAAAGAAGTGCTTTACGAGCTTCTAATTCTAAACCAAAAACTTCGGCTTTATCTCCTGTTCTAAAGAAACGTTGTGTTCCTGTCGCATCATTTGCCGAAACTAAGTTGACAGGGTCATTGATTTGTTTCGCGAAAGCGGCCAAAGAAAATATTTGTCCACGCTCAAAGAACCACTCATATTTTAAATCTATATTAATGATAGAAGAAAAAGCAGGATCATTTAGTAAGTCTGGATTACCGCCTACACGATCCACTACATTCTCATATACAAAAGGAGCTACTTCTTTAAATTCTGGATTTGACACTGATCTACTCATAGAGAAACGTAGATTTTGGTCATCTTTTAAAGCGTACCTAATATTTAAACTAGGTAAGAAAAAAGTTTCTGATGCTTCGTTTCTTCCTGGATTGTTGAAGGCAAGGTTGATTACATCGTATGCAATGTCTTGATTAAATTGCTCGACACGTAATCCTGGTACAATGGTCCATTTTTCTCCGTATTTGTAAACAGCATCTGCATACACAGCATGTATGTTAAGTTCTCCTTCATAGGTGTTTTCTAATTGTCCAGGAAGATTTTCTGTTCCTAGTCCTTGTGATGGATCTAAGGATCTAAATACACTTGTGTTAAAAACAGTTCCTAAATTATCTACATTAAAGATGGCATCAAAGTTATTGACATCTGTAACTTCGGTATTAGGCTCTATAATATCATATCCAAAACGTTGGTTATCAAAAGAGCGTTTTTTTGAACGGCCATTGTAACCAAAATTAAAAGAAAGTGTTTCTGAAGATTCATAATTCACATTGATTCGTCCATTAATTTCATCGTCATCAATATTTTGAAAATAGCGCTGGTTGTCAAAAACGACATTATTAAATAATGTAGGGTTTGTAGACGGGTCATTATCTAAAGCAAGATCAAATCGCTCAAGAGTTACACGTTTACGATCTGGCTGGCGTGCTAATACTTTATTGTATCCTAGCCCGTAATCTATTTTTAGCTTCTCATTTAAACGACTTGTTCCCGTAATTTGATTTACATAGATCATATCTTGTTCAAACTGGTTGTTTTGAGTAAAGAATCCTTGATCTGTATTTAGGATAGCATTACGGTTTTGCCCATTACCACTTATTCCAAAACGACCTATCTCATCTGTAGCATCATTTATAAAAAGAGAGTTAAACTTGATTTTGTGATCTCCATTAATACGGTATACAATATTTGTAAGTGCAGTTGTTGTTCGGCTATATTCAAATTCTTCAGAATCTGGATATATAGTATTGGCAAGTGCTGTGAAGTTTGCAGCTTGTCCTCTTCGGTATTCATAATTACTTCCAAAAGAAGCAGTCGCAAATACACTTAGTCTAGATTCTTCGCCTATATCCCAAGATTTCCCTCCAGAAATTGATCCGGAAAGCCCTGTAGTTCCATCTGTAGCAATAGGGTCTACTCCGTGTGATAAGATCACAGCAAATGGATCATTACGGTATCTATTATAGAAACCAAAAAATCCAGTTCCTTCACTCTTCACAAAGTTTTTACCTACAGACCCTGTGTTGATTGTCGTTCCTAAGTCTACATCTATAAATGCATCTCCGCTATGTTCTTTTGATTTAATGTCTACATTACCTGCTGCAAAATCGCCATAAAAATTCGCGCCGTATGTTTTACTGATACCAATATTTTGAATAATGTCAGAAGAGAAAAGACCTAAATCTAAGTTTTTCTTGTTAATATTATTAGAAGGTAATGGAAGTCCATTGTAAGTAGTGTTTTGATAACGATCTCCAAGACCACGTACATATACATTTCCGCCCCCTTCTTGTTTTGAGATACCAGATATTTTGGTAACCGCAGCAGCGGCATTACTTATTCCTTTACTAGCGAGTTCTTGAGCTCCAATACTTTGTTTTTGAACCACAACATTTTGTTGTTCTAAAAATAAAGCTGCAACACTTTCTCTTTTAGAGCTTGTTGATCGCACAATAATTTCATCAAGTTGCGCTGCACTCGCGCTTATAATTTCGTTTACCGTTGTTGTCTGATCAGAAAGCACAACGATATTAGGAACTTCTTTTGTTTCGTATCCAACAAAAGAGATAATGAGT
This sequence comes from Dokdonia sp., assembly GCA_023299935.1. GTDB lineage: Bacteria > Bacteroidota > Bacteroidia > Flavobacteriales > Flavobacteriaceae > Dokdonia. Next base: position 4,211 of record JALZVV010000141.1, on the reverse strand, counting down.
GTGTATGTTCCCGGGGCAACATTAGTGATGATGTAATTACCATCAAAGTCAGAAGTAGTTCCTTGTGTAGTTCCTTTAATTATAACAGATGCAAAAGGTAAAGGTTGTCCATCTGTACTTTCTTTATCAGTAAGCGTTCCAGCAATTGTTCCATTTTCTTGTGCTTGTATAGCAAAAGAAAAAAGGAGTAGTGTAAAGAGAAAAAATTGTTTCATTAACTAGGGTTTGTTTTCTGATGCAAAGAAACATCAGGAATATGCTTAGATGGTTAAGCGAGTGTTATTGTAGCTTTAGGAGGTTGTTATGTTTGTGTAAGTTTAATGTTAACAGAAATGCTCTAATGTTTCTTAAAAGAGAAATGCGCATTATTACGTTTTCGCGAAAGCGTATTTCCCCCTATATTGCTATCTCTAAATAAGGAACTGTTATGATGCAATGGGAGGAGCTTTTGTCACTTAAAAGACAAGGCGATACAAACAAAAGAATTCGTAAGGAGCAAGATGAGACACGATTAGGGTTTGAGGTAGATTATGATCGTATCATATTCTCTAGTGCGTTTAGAAGTTTACAAGATAAGACACAGGTGATCCCGCTTTCTAAAACAGCTTTTGTACATACCCGTCTTACTCATAGTCTAGAAGTATCTGTGGTAGGGCGATCTTTAGGAAGACAGGTTGGAAAACAGATTCTTGAAAAATACCCGCATCTTGCAGAAGTACACGGTTATCATTTTAATGATTTTGGGGCCATTGTGGCTGCGGCGGCTCTTGCTCATGATATCGGTAATCCGCCTTTTGGACATAGCGGTGAAAAAGCTATTGGAGATTATTTTAAAAATGGAAATGGTAAACGATTTAAGGATAAACTATCGCCTAAGGAGTATGAAGATCTTTGTTCTTTTGAAGGCAATGCTAATGGATTTAAAGTCTTGACAGAATCTTTACCTGGAGCTTCGGGAGGTTTGCGTCTTTCTTACGCAACTTTGGGAGCGTTTATGAAATATCCTAAGGAATCACTGCCTGTAAAGCCTTCGTCCCATATTGCCGATAAAAAGTACGGTTTTTTTCAAGGAGATGTTGCCGCTTTTAAAGAAGTGGCAGAGGAGATAGGATTATTACAAACTAGAAAAGGGAAGGATATTAGTTATGCCCGCCATCCACTAACCTTTCTTGTAGAGGCAGCAGATGATATTTGTTATACGATTATTGATTTTGAAGACGGTATTAATCTTGGACTTATCTCAGAAGATTATGCGTTAGAATATATGATCAAATTAGTGCCAAGTATTAATACCCAGAAATATTATGAGTTAACAACAAAGTCGGCTAGAGTAGGATATCTGCGTGCATTAGCTATTGGAACCCTTATTGATGATGCGGTACGCATTTTTATGGAAAACGAAGAGGCTATTCTTGAGGGCGCTTTCGCGAAAGCACTACTAGATAAGTCAAAATATGAAGCTCAAATTCAGGATATTCTAAAGATTAGCATCTCTAACATCTATCAAAGTCAAGAAGTTATTGAAAAGGAAATAGCAGGTTATGAGATACTTACAAATTTATTAGAAGTGAGATGTAAGGCATTAGGCAAAAATAAGACTCATTATGATAAGCTCATTCTAAAGATTTTTGGAGAATTTAATAAAGATTTAGGAGGGAATCTTTATGATGAGTTGTTATATGTTTGTTATCAGATTTCGATGATGACAGATGGTCAATCGTTACGTTTTTTCCAAAAAATCAAAGGATTGCGTATACAAGATTAGACAATTATGTTAAAAACTAAGGTTTTGTTACGATATTACCACTCAGCGCCTTATTTTTATAGAATCTTAAATTAATTAATACTTGCTAGAAAATGAAAAAAAACTATTTTTTCCAAACCGTAGTAATTTTCTTAATTGCTGTGAGTGCTGTAAATGCGCAGGACTACACATCATTACTTAAGGAAAATTTACTCCAAACCAGATCTGCTGTTGGATTAACACAACAAGATCTTGAAGATTTAACTATTTACAATCAATCTACTTCCAGAACAAGTGGAGTGCAACATGTGTATGCTGTTCAAAAATATAATGGTATAGAAGTTTTTAATGCTAACGTAGCTGCTGCATTTAGAGGAGAGGAGCTTGTGCATGTTGGGGATAATTTACAGATTGGAATCGCCGAAAGAATTGTGGGTACTGCGCCAGTACTTTCACCTAGTCAAGCGGCGAGTAATGCTGCTTCATTATTAGGAGCAGGAGCTGCTAATTTTACTGTCCTAGAAACTATATCGTCTCAAGAGGTTGTTCTTAATCAAGGAGGAGTTTCTTTTGATAATGTGCCTGTAAAATTAGTGTATCAATTGACAGATAACAATGAGTTAAAGTTAGCCTGGGATTTAAGTATCCATATGATAAATCAACCGCACTGGTATAGTGTGCGTGTAGATGCAGTATCGGGTGAAATATTAAGTCAGCACGATTGGATTGTGAGCTGTTCCTTTGATACTCACAATCATAGTTCCTTTTCTGACACTAAAAAAGAAGCTGATGCTACTTTTGGTTTTAAGGCCCAAACTGCTAATGCTGCATTAGCCGGAGAGTCTTATAATGTATACGCTACTCCTTTAGAGAGCCCTAATCATGGAGCTAATGAACTTGTAGTAGATCCACAAAACCTCGACGCTTCTCCTTTTGGATGGCACGATATTAATGGCGCAGATGGCGCAGAGTTTACAATTACAAGAGGGAATAATGTATGGGCACAAGATGATATAAATGCGGATAATGGTACAGGCTTATCACCAGATGGAGGTGCTGATCTGATATTTGATTTTCCTTATAATTTTGATACTGCCCCAATAAATATGTTGGACGCTGTGACCACTAATCTTTTTTATTGGAATAATTTGATTCACGATGTGATGTATCATTATGGTTTTGATGAAGTAAGTGGTAACTTTCAGGCTACTAATTATAGCGGACAGGGAGCTGGCAACGATTTTGTGTTTGCAGATGCCCAAGATGGCGGAGGAGTTAATAATGCTACTTTTGGAACCCCTGGAGATGGTGCTAGTCCAAGAATGACAATGTTTTTATGGAATGCCGCTGGTGATGCAGGAAACGCAGTAACAATTAATGGAGGTACTCTTGCAGGTGAATATTTAGGTGTTCCTGCCACTTTCGGTGCGCCATTACCAGAAGACACTCCACTAACAGGGAACCTAGCACTTACAATGGATGATAACGCGGGTGCTTCAGAAGATGACCTTGATGCCTGTGATACCATAATTAATGGAGAAGATTTGGTAGGTACTATAGCTATTATAAGAAGAGGAGAGTGTGAATTTGGAGTAAAAGTTCTAGCAGCTGAGAATGAAGGCGCTATTGCTGTAATAGTAGTTAATAATGTTGATACAGATCCCATTGCAATGGGACCTGGTGCAGTTGGAGGCTCGGTAACTATTCCAAGTGTTATGGTAACTCAAGCAGATGGTGAAGCTATTATTGCAGCATTACAAGCGGGAGAAACAATAAACACATCATTGTTAAATGCAGGTCCTTTTCAACTAGACGGGAGTGTAGACAACGGGATTATAGTTCACGAGTATGGACATGGTATTTCAACCAGGTTAACAGGTGGTCCAGCAAATTCAGGTTGTTTATTTAATGACGAGAATATGGGAGAAGGCTGGTCAGATTATTATGGCCTAATGTTTACAATGACACCTGATGATGTTGCGGAAGAAGGCAGAGGTATAGGTACATATGCAACAGGGCAGCCTGTAGATGGAGGTGGTATACGTCCAAGACCATATAGTGTAGATTTTGCAATTAATGAATTAACTTATGATGACACTAATGATGCTGCAGCTATTTCTCAACCTCATGGTATTGGTACTGTGTGGGCAACAATGTTATGGGATATGACATGGATGTTAATAGATGAGTATGGATTTGATGAGGACTTATATAATGGGACCGGGGGTAATAATATTGCATTACAGTTAGTTACAGATGGATTGAAATTACAATCGTGTAATCCAGGATTTGTTGCAGGACGTGACGCTATTCTTGCTGCAATTGATATTAATACTATGATTCCTGATGAAGATAAAACAGCAATTACATGTTCTGCTTGGACAGTATTTGCTAATCGTGGTTTAGGTGTAAGTGCGAGTCAGGGAAGCCCGTTTAATCGCTTGGATCAGGTTGAAGCATTTGACAC
>JALZVV010000140.1 GCA_023299935.1 Dokdonia sp. | reverse complement strand
ATATAACTACAACTTCCCTTTTATAATATCCAAAGCACTATTCACTGTCTCCATTTTCTCAATTTCATCATCTTCTATGGTAATATCAAAATGATCTTCGATGTCCAGAACGACATCTACCAAATTAGCAGAGTTAATATTAAGTTCATTGATTAAATGACTATTAAGCGTTATATCATCTACAGAAACATCTTCTGGTAGATATATCTTTATTATGTCTTTGAGCTTGTCGTAAGTAGTAGTATCCATGTATTTTGTTGTTTATCTATTTTTTATTCAAATTTCTTATATATAACGCAGCCATTCACATCTCCAAAACCAAAACTGGCCTTAGCAACAATATTTACTTCTTGCTGTATTGTTTTCTGTGGGATTTTATCTTCATTCACTAATTCTAATATGTCTGGATGAATGTTTTCATTATTAATATTACCGAAAATAAATCCCAGTTGAATCTGCAAGACCGAAGCAACGCTCTCTATACTACCTGCAGCAGCGAGACAATGGCCTGTCATTGATTTAAGCGAATTTATATAAGGAAAGTCAACACCTCTCCTATTTAAGCTTTCTGTCCAATTTTTTATTTCTGTTGGGCACATTCCTGTAGAAGTAAGATGACCATTAATCGTATCAATGTCATCAGGACTGATCCCTGCAACCTCAACTGCCCTTTGAATGCATTGCTGCACAGCTTCGCTATTAGGAGCAGTCATACTCCCGTTTTTCCGCTGTCCTCCACTATTTACGTGTCCGCCTAGAATTTCTGCATAAATAGTAGCACCACGTTCTAAAGCACTATCCAGACTTTCTAGCACTAAAGCACCTGCCCCGCTCCCAGGCACAAAACCACTTGCATCTTCTTGCATAGGCCTGCTTCCTTTTTCTGGAGCGTCATTAAATTTTTTAGTCAATACTCGCATTGCATCAAAACCACCCCAGATATAAGGCCCAGAATCGTTACAACCACCTACAAGCATACGTTTGGTCTTACCATAAGCAATACGTTCATAACCCATAATTACACTTTCTGTACCTGTAGTACAAGCACTAGAATTAGTCGTTACTTGATTACCACAACCCAAATACCCTCCTAGATAAGCACTAATACCACTCGCCATAGTTTGTATAACGGTAGTACTGCCTAAACGCTTTACCTTACCTGCATCTGTAAGATGTATTGCTTTTCTAAATCGGTCTGCCCCTAACAACGAAGTGCCAAAAACAATCCCGCTATCGTAATCTACGGTATCCTTATCTGTAACATCTAATCCTGCATCTTTCCAGGCATCTACACCAGCTATCATTCCATACTGAATTCCAGTGGCTTCTATATCTCGTAACTGTAAAGGCGTAAAATAGTTTTCTAATAAACCCTCTGGAATTTGAGGCTTTCCAGCAATCTGACAACCAAAATTTAAATCTGCCAATTGCTGATCAAATCGCACACCAGAACTTCCATTTTTTATCGCTTTTGTAAATGCATCAAGTCCTACGCCGTTGGGTGCGCAAACTCCTAAACCCGTAATGACTACTCTATTTTTCATACACTTATCATTCCCGCTAAAACTGCTTCACAAACCACTTCATCATCTACATTTAAAAGTTTAATCTTGCACTTTAATTTATTGAATCTAAAATACTGCAATTCAGACACTACTGTCACTTTTGAATTAGGCAATACCATCTTCAAAAAATCAACTTGTGAACTTGTGAAAGCGACCTGTAATTGTTCTAAATTCTTTTCATCTTTCATTAAATAAATTCCCAAACTCACCAATCCTATCTGTGCCATGCATTCGGTTAAAATCACACCGGGAGTAATAGGGTTATCTTTAAAATGACCTTTGTAAAAAAACTCTGAATCTTTAAAGGTATAATTCCCTTTAATCCCTTTTTCAGACACTTCTTCAATCTCGTCTACAAACAAGAATGGAGCCTCATAAGGCAATAGCGTTATAATTTCTTTTTCCGTCATTATCGTATATGTTCTCCACCATCTACTGGGATGACACAACCATTAATCCAAGTCGCCTCATCTCTACAGAGTAAATACACCGCATTCGCAACATCTTCAGGACGTGTTAACCTCCCATAAGGATTGCGTTCTAACGATTTTTCTTTCATCTGTTCGCTTCCCGGTATCATTCGTAAACTTTCGGTATCTGTTACCCCTGCTTGCAAGCAATTAGCCTTAACGCCTATAGAAGCAAACTCAATTGCCATCCCTCTAGTAATACTCTCTAGAGCGGCTTTTGCAGCACCTACAGCACCATATTGCACCCAAGACTTACTGCTGCCTTCGCTGGTAAATGCGATTGCTCTAGCATCTTGAGTAAATAATCTCGCTTTCGCGAAAGCGTGAACCCAATCATAAAAATTTATAGCCATAGCATCAATGGTTAACTTAAAATCTTGATTACTCAAAGTAGCCGAATCATCAGAATACATAGGTTTTAAATTACCTCGTGCAATACTATGCACCACAACTTTAATTGGTTGACCTCCTATACTATCCTTAAAATCATTAATAAATGTAGTTCGTTTTTCTTCACTCAATGCATCTATATTATGGTTTTGAACCTGTATATCTAAGGATTGTAATTCTTCAAGAGCTTGATTAAAACCAACCATTGCGCTTCTTCTCGTGCGATGCAAAATACAAATATGCATTCCTTCGCGAGCAAGCTTTTGAACTGTAGCAAGACCTAAACCACTACTACCGCCTATAACAACCGCCCATTTACCTATATAGTCTTGATGTGCTACCATTCTAATAAAATACGTTGTGCCGAAAATCCAGGGCCAAAACTTAACATAAT
>JALZVV010000139.1 GCA_023299935.1 Dokdonia sp. | reverse complement strand
TTTGTAGGGTGATGATGATCATCCATCTGAACACTTGTGCTTCCAGCATTCAATTCGTAAATCTTCCCGTGAAGTCGCACAAAGTTACTTCCTCCACGTTCTACAATTTCTTTACCGTCATCATCGTGATGAAACGCAGAAGACATAAATGCTGTTAATCCATTTTCTCCCCAAAGAATAACAGGTAGAGGAAAACCTACATGATGTTCTTCACCATCAGAAAAATAGGAGAATAAATGAAAATCATGAGAATCCTTAACGTGATGCTGGATATACTCATTAATTTCATCTGGGGTATTTACTGGGTCCCCGTGTCCACTTTTCATATCGGTATCGTGGCTTTGTGCAAAGACAGTTACTGAGGCGAAAAATATAAGACTAAACGTCGTAATAGTTTTTAATACTACTTTCATTCCTTTTGATGCTTCCTTTACAGCCCAAAATGAGGCCTAAAATTCGGCGCAAAGGTATGTATATTTTTTAGACTAATATACCTTACTCATTCATTTTTTATTTTAGAGAAATGCCCGAGCAATCTTGATAGAAAAAAGACTTCAAAAAAGAGTCCAAGAAATAGGGGTATAAGTAAATTTATTGTTTCAATATTTGTAAAGGGTATTTCACTAAAAAAAGCATTTCTAAATAGTACTGAAAATAGAACAACTTTGATAAAAACACTTCCTAAATAAATAAATCCAACTTGTTCGGCAAATTTTTGAGTCGTTCTTAATTTTGCCAGCGTGACGCATAAAAAGAGTGAGAAAATCGTATGAAAAGCAAATAGTGTCAGAGGAGAAAGCCGTATTTCTTGCGTTATTGATTGTAAAAAATAATAGAAGGATCCATATCCCATAAACATCACTAGTACAAATACTAATGAATACTTCAAGAGAAATTTAGTCATTTTTTGCGAGCATTATATCTGTTTACCTGATATATAACAGAGAACATAGCGAGAAATATAGCTATTAATGTTACCGTGGTTTCTAAGTAGGTTGTTTGCAGTTTTTTATCAAGCCAAACACCCAATAGATTGCCAAGATAAATGATTAAGCCCATCTGAATACCTATTCCAGAAAAGACAGCCCAACCTTTAAGCTGTTTTTGCTCCTTGTTTTTTGGCATTTTTTCCAAGTGTTTTCACTGCGCCTTTCATATCACAAGATGCGTGAAAGGTAGCGCCAGGTTCTACTGCTAGTTTCCCTACAACAACCTCTCCTTCTATTCTTGCTGTAGATTTAATAGCCAATAAATTGTCAATCTCTACTTTGCCGTGTACCGCGCCTTCTATATCTGCATCTTTACAAATAAGCGTGCCTCTTAAAACTCCTGACTTGCCTATTACTACCTTATTAGGAGTTTGCACTAGACCTTCTATTTCACCATCTATTCTAAACCCGCCTTTTGAGCTAATATCGCCTATAATTTTTGTGCCTTCACTTATTCTGTTTTGCTGGCTACTTGGGTCTGGAAACTTTCCTTTTTTATTATCTGAAAACATATTTCTAGGGGAGTTGGTTAATTAGATTCTTTTGTTAGATAGGCTTCAAGGTTTTTATGAAGTTGGATTATCTTATAATTTTCTGACGCCATAACAAGAGGCGTTTTAGTCACTTGTATCTCTGGATTAATAGTTAAGGTTTGCGCAATCGCTTTTGCAGTAGCTTCACTACTAATGTGATGAATTACCACAAAAGATTGGTCTTTAGTATAGATATCAGTAGACGTAGAGAAATTAACGTATCCTAAGGTTTCAAAACCATCATTAATTTTCTTTTCTAAAGCTTCTGCTCCTAATACGTCATTAGCGTCTAGAGCATATAATATTTTCCAGTTAATAGAAATCGAACCGTCATCAAAACCATTAAACTTCATACTTGGTATTGCGGTTCGCCCTAACTCCTGAGCTTTCTTGCCTTCATCAGACCTAGGGTAGGTAAGGGCAACATAACTTAAGGCTTTCTTGTAAGCATCATAGCCCTCATATCTTCCAAGAACGGTAGCTTTGAGCAATTCGAACTTAGGCAAATACCCATCGCCATAAAACTGTTCTATACGCTGGTCTAATTGCGTTAACAATGCGCCGTAATTCTGATTCTGGAACTCCTTATATAAACCTCTATAAATCACTTCTGGAGAGGCAGCATCTTCCTCCAAGGCCTCATTAGGGTTATTGAGTATCGAAGCATATCTTGAATCTGGATAATTAGATGTGATATCTGTTTTGTAGGAGTCTGCTTTCGCGAAAGCGCCCATTTCTCTGTACACTTGATGCAAATTATACTTTGCAGGAAGTACTAGTTGCTCTTCTGGCTCAAAGGTGAGTAATTTTTCTAGCTTGTTTGCAGACAATGGATATTCCTTAAATTTCTCTTTATAGATCAATCCTAATTGGAAATAGGCAAAGTCTCTTTCTTTAACAAGGCTGTCTATTGCCTTTTCATCCTTGGGCACAAGTGCCATTAATTCATCTACTCCTAAATTAGCTATATCTTTTTCTGGTTTTTCTCCAAGTGAAGGCAGAGAATTACCATTGAGGGGGATGCTTTGTCGCGCCGAGAGACGCCATCCATCTGCCAGTCTTCTATTGCCCCATCTACGCTCAAAAGCCTGTTTTCCTTGAGCTGCAGCTGTTGTGTTATAAAAATAAAACTCCCCTATTTGGCCACCTCCAGAACGGTCTCCAAAAGCATTATTTGATTTAAAGAATTCATTATTTCTTACTTCTTCTCTTTTTCTTATTGAGTCCTGAGCTGCTTTTGCCTTTTGCTCATCTATAAAGTCTTGAAAATATTTGCGCTGTGCATCTTCTGGAAGCTCAACAATAGTAATAATACTATCATTGCGCTCTACCAACTCTTCATACTTGATTACGTCTGTTAAGTTTTCTCTCTTTTTTCTAATCAATCGCAATTCTCTACTACGCTCGTCCAGTAATCCCATCACACTGTCATAATAGGCTCCTGCAACTTGATAAGCGGCTGCATCAAAGCTATGATCTGCCAGCGCAAGATAATCTCTTGATTTTAAGAATTGATCATCTGAATTCTGACGAAGGGATTTGTTATAATTAGCAATAGCCGAATCTACCTGCTCAACCTTCATGTAGTGCTCTGCCTTTGTATAGTATATCTTGTCTAGATAGGGTCTATTCTCTCTGTTGTTTTCTAGTTTTTCCAGTTGCTCTAATAATAAAGCTGGGTCTCCATTGTCATAATCGTGATTTCTTGCAATCGCAAGATGAGCGTTAATCCAATATTTTCTCGGTATCTTTCTGTTAAGATCAATCACTTCTGTAAAGGACATATTTGCACTATCCTTGTGATTCAAATTGTTATAGAGTTGTCCTTTAATATAATTGTATCTGCCTTTTTCTTCATTTTTTCGCGTTAAGCGAGTAGCTTCTTTCATATATACCAATGCGGTATCTTGATGTTCAAGGTTTAAATAAGCTTGCGATAATATGGCATAGGCATCTGCAAGATCCTGGTCTTTTAACTTATCTTCTTCTTCAAAGATTTTTAAAAGATTCTTTATCGCAACGGTGTTATTTTCTAATCTGATATTTGTTTTTTCCTTCCAGATTTTTGCCTGTGCGATATTGTTACTTTTAGGATAATAGGCAAGAACATAGTTAAAGGCTTCGATAGCAGGCACAAACTTCTTGTCAAAATAGCGTGCCTTTCCTAAGAGCATAAACGCCTCATCTATTTGAGGATTGCGCTCTTCTCCGTCCAGCTTCATCGCATGATTCTGGATAGCTTTTACTGCTTTTTCTTCTGCCTTAAGAAAATTAGGGTCTCGGTTTTCTTCTCCCAGACTTATCTCATCAGTAAAGGCTATGCGTTCTATGGGTAGGATGTCCCAATAATTATCTTTAAAAGTTGAAATAAGAGATTCTTTGCCCGCGTCTAAAGCCACCTGTCCATTGTACAAGGTGTTGAACTCTGTGGTTACTGCATGATAATTTCGATTTACAAAGCTATCCTTTTTTCTAGAACAACTTGCAAGTACAAGAGTCACTAGAAGTAAGCAAAGGGCATATTGAGTACTATATTTCAAGCTATAATCGTTTTTGTTTCTAACAGCAAATAACCGCTTTTAGTATGAAAGAGGGTAAAAATACATTTCTTTTTGAGAAAAAAAGAAGTTTATCGTTTAAATACACACCATTATCGGTGTTATTCTAAGCTTGAGTTAAAAGCTTTTATAGAATAATTACTAAACTTCTTTTGTGCTATTTTTACACCGCCTAACAGTTGTTAGGTATAAGTTGGGTAACTTATTATAACGGTCATAGTCAAAACTATGGCCGTTTTTTATTCTTCTTCTTGACTGAGCTTTTGCTCTCCAGAAAAGTAGTTCTCTAACTCTTTGAGCGTTGCAGGAGAAGTCATTATATCCTTAACCTGTTCTCCTTTTTCTAAGACCACGATGCGTTCACACACCTCGGTAACATGCTGTAAATCGTGACTAGAGACCAAAACAGTAACATCTCTATCCATAGCCATTTTTTTAATTATTTCCTTAAGACGTATTTGAGTAGTAGGGTCCAGGTTTGCAAAAGGTTCGTCTAGAATGATAACTTCTGGATTACCAATAAGCGTTGCTACAATTCCTACTTTTTTCTGATTTCCTTTTGATAGGTCCCTCAGGTATTTGCGTTTGCCTATAATCTCATCATTAAAAAAATCTTCAAAACCCGCAAGTAATGAATCTACATCTGCCTTGTTCTGACCACGCAAATCACCTATAAAATAGAAATACTCTTCTGGGGTAAGATATCCTATAAGAAAAGTCTCATCTATAAAACTGGCGGTATGATTTTTCCAATCTTCGCTTTCATTAACTTTAAGTTCCTTGTTTTTGATGTAGCCAGTAGTAGGCTGTATTAAATCCAGTAAGCAACTAAACAAGGTGGTCTTACCAGCACCGTTATTTCCAACTAGACCAAAAGCTTGACCCCTAGGAATCTCAATCCCTTCTAGATTAAGAACAGTAACCCCATTATATGATTTTGATAAATTATGTATTGTAATCATGTCTTTAAATTATTTGTTTTGTTTGTAAGCTTCCAGAGTCGCATACTTTTCTGATTTGTAAATTTTGATGATTTGGTTAAAGACCTTATCTCTAAAGGCAAAACCAATGATTCCTGCCAGAGCTACTAGCACATAACCTAACCACGGCCCTACAGTAAATTGCCCTATGGCATACAAAACAATAGGCCCTAACATTTTAGGTAAACTAAGCAATAAAGTCTTAAGATTAAAGGAGCTTTTATCCCCAAAAGCCTTCTTTGCACTCTGCAGGTCAATGGGTGTTTTAATATAAGCACCTCCTAAAAGGACGAGATGCGTATTAATGCCCAGATTAAACACCGCACCTACTAGAATGGCAATCAAAATATCCCAACCAAAATAGATATAAGGTATGCAAAGTACGGTAGAAATCACCGTGGCGACTACCATAAGTAACCATTTGGATTCTAGATATTCTTTATACTTAATGTTTTGTGTCATCATAAGAGGGTAATAGGCACTATCCCAAGAAGGCACAAACTGTCCAAAACTAAATAAGAAACCTCCTGTTACAAAAACGGCTGCAAACATTTTCCAAAAAGGACCTTCATACACGGCTCCTGCAAAATCTGTAAAAAACAACAGGCCATAAAAAAGGAAAAACACACTCATAATAACGGTTGTTTTAGAGCGCTTATTTCTCAAGATTAACCGAATATCATTTTTGAGAAAAGTAGATAGTTTTCCAAAACGATCTACCCATCCTAAATCCCCTCCAGAAGCCACACTTACTTTTTTGGCCAAGCCAGCATCAAGATAAAGTCGCGCCAGAAAGTACTTGAAAGCAAACATAGCTGTGACCACAAGAGCTGCAATAGGAAGTGCTACAGTCCATTGCGCTTCATAAAGGCTTTGGAAAAACGGATAGGTATAAGCCGTAATATCAAACATCCCTGCATATTGTGCATATCCCAAGACCGCAAAAACAGCAGCCACGCTTATCACAAACCATAGTTTGTCATTTAAGAATACATTAATGAAGTTGTTGATATAAATAAAGCAGAACATAGCAAGGTGCCAAGCAATTACTCCTAATAGACTGTATCCTTGCGCTATAAGAATAATACTAAAGGGCACAAAAAAGAAGGCGTGCATCCAATTCCAAAACGCCAATATCGTCTTGCCCAAAGCAAACTTCACAATCTTAGGTTTTGTAAAAGGCAATAACAACAGCGGCTGAATATTAACTACAGGCATTTTCTGTCCCATATACCGTATTAAAAGGTCTGCCACTAGATAATAAATCATAAATTTATTTACTGTAGCTAGGGGCTCATATCCTGCCTTTTCAAGTCCAAAATAAAGACCCACCCCCATCATTCCTAGACTAAAAATCATCCAGAAGGCTCCAAAGATCATTAATATTTTTAATGCGAGATTTACCTTAAATGAGGCACTCCTAAAAAACGCCTTCCACTCGAGGCCTATAAATTGTTTAATCATTTTGCTCTTGATTATTATAGTCTATAAGTATTAAAAAATGTGAAAAGTTACACAGTACGTTTCAATCATCGTATTTTTGCAAGCAAAAATTACAACATGTCACAGTTTTACACACTCGTTATACAGAAAATTATTCGTGAGACTGCAAAAGCGGTTACCTTATCTTTTGCTATTCCCGAAGAACATAAAAACAATTTTAGCTTTACCGCAGGTCAATATCTTACCTTAAAGACCACGATTAATGGAGAAGAGGTGCGACGTGCTTATTCACTATGCTCTACACCGGCAAGTGGTGAACTTAATGTTACTGTTAAAGAAGTAGAAGGAGGTTCCTTTTCTGTGCACGCTAACCGTAACCTAAAAGAAGGAGACACCTTAGAAGTATTTCCTCCAGAAGGAAGATTTGAGCTGGATAACGCTTTCGCGAAAGCGCAACACTCTTACGCGGCTTTTGCTGCCGGTTCCGGTATCACGCCTATTATGAGTATGATTAAAACCGTACTTGAACAATCTAACGAAAGTAAATTTTTACTCGTTTACGGTAACAAAAGACCAGAAGATGCCATTTTTAGAGATGAGCTTCTTGCCCTAAGAAATAAATATCAAGACCGTTTTTCTATAGAGTTTATTTACAGTCAGAGTCGTGAAGACGGAGCGCATTTTGGACGTATTGTGATGTCTACGGTAAACTTTGTAGTAAAAAACAAATATGCAGCTGCTAATTTTGATCAGTATTACCTTTGTGGTCCAGAAACAATGATTAAAGAGGTGACTCAGGTGCTTAAGGCTAATGGTGCGGGAGAAGAACAGATCCATTTTGAGCTCTTTACGGCTTCAGAAGATACCGCAGATATCCAAGAAAATCTTGACGGTAAATCGCAAATCAAAATCGTTTGTGATGATGAAGAGTTTAGTTTTGTCATGCCACAAGATGAATTGATTCTAGACGCTGCTTTGGATCAAGATATAGATGCACCTCATTCTTGTCAAGGAGGAGTTTGTAGCAGTTGTATCGCTAGAGTAACCGAAGGAACGGCAGTAATGGAGAAAAACCAGATCCTAACCGATGGCGAAGTGGCAGAAGGACTTATTCTTACCTGTCAAGCACATCCTACCTCTGCTACTTTAGTGGTAGATTATGATGATGTATAGTGGTTAGTGGAAAAACTTAAAAAAACATTAACCACGACTAATGAATATTTAATTAGCTCTCTCTGCCCTTCGGGCATCTCCCTCAAAGGGAGGAAATAAAAGGAAGGCACAAGCTATATGTCCTATAAATTTAGTATTCCTTTAGGACAATAAAACAGGCTTTAGTGGTATTTTTCGTCTTATGTGGAAATACTACAAAGACGTGACTTTATATGCTTTAGCTATTTGTATTATGGTTGCAATGGCTTCTGCAGCGGCTTATCAAACTATAGCGCAAAGTCTATTAAATAGCTTTCTAATCTTTGGCGTTTTTGGAACTGGAGTAGGGGTTCTCGCATTTAATTATTTTCAGAAGCCGCAGTATTATTTATATCATAACCTAGGTTTTACTAAACGGCAGCTCATATTTAAAACCTACCTAGTTAACCTTGGGATTACTGCCGTCCTAATCCTTATCACTTCAATATTTCTATGAAAAATGAACTTGAAGTATATGCGGTTAGAAAATCGTTTGGGAGTAAAAAAGTGCTCGAATCTGTTGCTTTTAGCCTAGCCAAAGGCCAAATTCTGGGTGTTTATGGCAGCAACGGCAGTGGTAAATCTACCCTACTTAAAATCCTCTTTGGAACTCTTAAAGCAGATGCCTTAGACCTGAGAATAAATCGCTTGCCTGTATCTCAAAAAAATATCATTCCACAACAGCACATAGGCTATCTCCCACAAGACAATTTCTTACCCAAACATCTCAAAGTGCGCGACATCATCCCTATGTTTTATGATGATGGTGATCAACAAGATCTCGTCTTTAGGGCTCCTTTTGTAGAGAAAATTGCAACGAGAAAAGCAGGCACGTTATCTATGGGAGAACGACGCTACCTAGAATTATTACTTGTATCTCACTTACCGCATCCCTTTTTACTGCTGGACGAACCCTTCTCTATGATAGAACCTTTGTATAAAGAGGTGATTGGGGAATTTTTGCTTTCGCTTAAAGCAAAAAAAGGAATACTCATCACAGACCATTACTATAAGGATGTTTTAAATATCGCAGATAGGAATCTCGTCCTAACACAGGGAGTATCCTATCCTGCAAAAACACAAGAAGATCTCAAAAAATTGGGCTATTTGCGTTAAAACCGCCCAAAAAATGTAACAAACCCTTAAAATTTGCACTAATAAGTCGTGCTTTCGCTAAAAAGCATTCCTTAACTCACTTTTTTTACCGAAATTATGCTCCCTTTCTTCACGTAAGAAGGTGAACAAACAACTTTGAATAATCACTAACCTAAAAATAATAGCTACATGGCCGATGATTTTGACTTATTAGAAACCGAATCTGCATCTTCCAAACAAGAAAAAGTAGATGTCAACTGGGGTAAAGCCGTAGACCAGATGAAATCTAAACTCTCTCAAGAAGATGATCCGGAAATACGCCAGAAAATCCTTAATGCAACACTTGATGATGTTGTAGGAATGGCAGAAAAAGACAGAAGCTCCTTATTGGATGCCATAAAAGATCTTACAGACTATCAAGATGAGGTGGGCATAATATTTGAGAAATTCTCTACACTTAATGCAAATGAGCAAAAAGTAATAGACGATGCTCAAAAAGCCCTAGAACGTGCAAAACTAGCATTAGAAGATGCACAGAATATAAAAGATAACTGGTGGAATAACCTTTGGGGGCGTAAAGCCAAAATCAAAAAAGCTGAAGAAGCGCTCACTCTCGCACAAAAAGTACGCGATGGAGCAGATATGAAAGCCAAGCAACTATTTCAAGAGCGTATTGAAACAGCAGATGTGCAAACACTCTTAAGCGAACTATCCTATAAAAGTCAGGCAGCAGTAACGCGTCTCAAAAATAGAGAAGTTGAGATCAAGGAAGTAGAAGACAAGTTGCAAGTGGCTATTGTTGAAGCGAGCAAAAATCACACAAAATCTCTTGAGAAGAAAAAAGAGACAGAAGATAAGCTCGAAGAGCAGTATGCTTTGTTAAAGCAAGCCCGTGCAGAACTGGAAGAGATTACAGATAAGCAATCTGCAGCCTACTCAGAAGCCATTGGTAAAATCACCGTAATTGAGCAAAAGATAGAAGAGCTAGAAGGACTAAAAAATGCATATACTACACTTGCTGCAAGTAAGGATAGTTTTGTACATAAACACAATCTTACAATTAAGGTGTTAACTTCACTGCGCAGTAATTTACAGACACATCGTGCAAAACTCAAAAGTGATACTGACGAGCGTCTTAAATACTACGATGGTTATGTAGTGGCCCTTAAGGCTCGCACAGACCAAGAGTTTGCCGCTATTCTGGAACATCTAGGGGTTAAAACCGATGAGCATATTGGACAAACTCTTGCCGCTATGCATACCGCTAGTGCTAAAGCACGTCAGGATATGATGGACAATATCCCTGTGCACGAAAAAGTAATGCAAGGAGTTTACGGAAGTTATGCTGAGTCTCTTCAGGAAATTAGAGAGAAGGATGCGGCTATTCAAAAAGACTTTGCAAACCGTTATGGTATTGATATGAAAGAGATTTTTGAAGAGTTCTATGCTTCAGATGGTAACGCTCCTTCTGGAGATGCTGGTGGTGAAACTTCAGAAAGTCCTGAGCCTTCTGGCAATGACGATTTATTAGGGTAATTACATACTCCTCTCGCTTGCGCTCGAGGAGTATTACCTCAGTTTTTAGTAATTTATTTTCACACTCCTTTGCGTACCCATAATTCATGGCATTAAACCAAATCATAACCCCTTTAGACAGTGCTGTTCTAGAAAATAAGGAGCAATACTCGGTCTATTTCAAGATTGTACAGCACGCCCTTAAGGAGTTAACCGCCGCCATTACTAAAAACAAAATCTGTAATGTCTTAGAGATTTCTTATGTAGAGCAATACGGAGAGTTACTTACCTATTCCTTAGAAGCTTTTAGAATCAAATACCTTTTTGATGAAGAAGAGAAGATGAAAATTGATTTAACAGAGTCTGGATTTCCGAGTTATATGGAGTTTAGATATCTAATTAATGACCTGGAGCTCAAAAAAGAACATATGAGCAAATTGCCAGAGCTCTCTAGCTTAAAAGCGTCTTTTTTAGAATCTTTACTACGGTATAAGGAGCCTGTTTCTGCCACAAAAATGGCGCAAGCGGCCTCCGTTATTTATTACAATACAGTAAATGAAAAATTCATTTACAAACGTTTTGTACAAGGCAAGGTTGTCAAAATAGAAAATGATGAGAAAGCGCCTTATCTGGTGAGTTGGTCTTTTTATGATGTGACCTTTAATAGGCCTTTTATTTGCTTTATGTATTTCAATATCAAAAAAGGTGATATCGAAGAGTATAAGGAAGAAATATATGACACCCTGCGCAAAGTAGCAGACAGAGATATGCCTGTAGACATGATGGCGTATGCTATAGATAAAAAACTAGAAGATATTATCCCGCAACGCCTTAGTATTATGGATATGGGGCCTTTACATAATGTGTTTGCAAAAGATGAGTTAGAAGTCACTCACGCTATAATAGATAATATTGTCAAGAAGAGTTTAACCCTAGGGTCCTATGCGATCTCTATCAGGATGGAGTCTTGTTTTTCTTCAGGAACGATTTCTGAAGGGTCACTTTTTAACAAGCAACAATTACAAATTTGGGAAACCAAAAAAACAGAAAAATACCTGCTTTGTCCGCATCGGGTGATGCAAGTATTATATGATGCTGTGCCGGAGTATATTAATAATCTAAGTACGCAACCTATAGAAATACCGTCATTAGAGTTATGATTTTTTGTTTATCAATTACCGTTTTATTTATGGGTTTATGCTTTCGCGAAAGCATAATAACCCCTTTTTTCCAATTCCTAATTCCTACTAACTAAGACCTATATGGAGCACAATAGTACTTTCCCTATCAAACAAGCAGAGCTACGCAGCCTTCGTGAGGAAGCTACTTCCTACTTAAAAGGGGTGCAGTGGGAGCAGGGCTTTAAAGCCAAAAGCAGAGATAAAAATCAGAAGGATGAATCTATCTTACTCTACCTTTCTAAAGCTTCTGGAAAAGGAGGAGCGGCTGTTACCTCTGTGTCTAAAACCATACTTGCGCTCAAGAAAAGACTCTTGCCAGATTCTGTTGCGATACCCTTACACCTCAACGAAGCCTTGTATGCTTTACAGGAAGCTTTAACCATAGGAATATGGCTTAAAGACAGCTATAGTGATGCTTCTGGTTTGTCTAGCTTACGCGAAAGAAAATCTGCCCTAGACCCAACACAAATCAGGGAATATGACTCTAAGACGCATACGGCAACGGCCTTTATGCTTCACGGTATTGCATATCGTGTTTTATTTGAACTCAAACCAAAAGCCTCAGACGATCTAAGTGTTCTAAAAAATAAATTTGCAGGGATTCCAGAGCTCTCCTTTATGTCTCCCACAAAAGGGATTGCTTGTATGCTGTTTTATTATGATAAATACCTAGCACATCCAGAAATAGTGACTTCAGATAGAGATGTCATTGATTTTACCGTAGTTTATTTTGAAGCGATCATTGCCGAAATACAATTACGTCGTAATGCCCTGGAGTATACTGATAATGTAACCGACCGCACCTTTAAACTAGAAGACAGCGAGTTTGCTGTTTCAGGCTGGGAAAACACTTTTGAAGGAACGGCAAAAAGCGTTGAGTTTAATAAAATAAAGTTCGAGCAAATTGTAGGTAACCGTGATGCAAAGCACTTTGCCCGCAGACTTACTGAGCGTATGCTCAGTTATGATTTTACCGCTCAGAAAAATCCATTCCAAGAATTAGGAGGATTTATGCCGGTCTTTATGGGTTATGGAATTCCCGGAACAGGAAAGAGTATGCTTATTGCCGCTATTGCTACGCGATTAAAAGAGCATTGTGACCAACTGGATATTCCGTTTTTATTCCATCCTATGCCAGACACCTTGATCTCTACATTTCAAGGAGGCTCTGCAGAAAAAATGGTGCAATGGATGAAGCCTTTACAAGACCCTACAAAACTTATTTTTGCACCTATAGATGATGCCGAAAATAATTTACAAGAGCGCACCGCTCAAGGAGTTTCTGCTGGTGTAAAAGAAGTGATTGGTGTGTTTTTACGATATACAGAAGGAGCTTATGCCGTGAACTATGGCAATAGCTCTGTAGGACTATTTACTAACTTGCCAGAAATGCTAGACAAAGCAGTTATCTCTCGTGTGCAAGGGCGCTTTAAAATAGACGGCGCACGCAGCATTCCAGACTTTGTAGACCAGGATTACCTCTGGTGGAATAAAATAGACAAAACGATGCCTGGGTTTGTTAATATGCAAAACCCGCAAGACTATGATTTTTTAAGCGAACAAGGACTTGCAAAGAATCTAGGCGAAATTCTGAAACAATCAGAAAAACCTACGGAAGAGCGTGTACTAGAAATTTATGAGCAAACGGCTGCTAAGCATAAAGATACAGAGCATCTCTTTTATGGTGCACTGTATAAAAACATACAGAAAACCTTTCCGTTTTACTCCTCTAGAGATATCCGTAATATTCAAAGTGCCGTGTCCCTAAGATTGACAGATTTTGACCTTCCAGAAGATTGGTTTGAAAATCCTGAACTGTATTTTAAAAAGGATTATGATACCAAGTATGGCATGCTACAGGAATTGATGAAAGGCAATATGAAAGGCCTTAATTTCTCAGACATACGCCGTCAGGAAGTAGTGCGCTATCTGGATAATGTGGCGACCATAGCAGATACAGATTTTAAACGCAAAGTAGACCAGCGCGTGGCAGATATGGAAGTGCAACTGGAGGCAAGAAAGCGTTTTGACGAATGAGATTGAAGATTACGGATTAACGATTGAAGATTAAAGATTTTTGAGTGAAGAACCAACATTGGTCATCGAGTGTTTTCGCTAAAGCGAAAATGTATCGAGATTACCTAACAAAAAGATTAATTGTGATTGCGGGATGAGATTTCCGCCTTCGCGGAAATTAAAGAAACAACAAGAATTGGAAAAATTAAAAGCTGCAGGATTATATGGAGGAGCCCTTGTACAGGTCTCCGGGTCTATCGTGACTCGATATAATGATTGTCTTGCTATGCTAGGGCTAAGCCCTACTTCTTTGGAACGATTTACCATAGATGGTATGGGGTGGAGTCCAGAGATTGCTTTAGAAAAAGACAATAATTTTTACCTCAATATTGGAGAGGCAAACCCTAATGCTATTATTATCACGCCAGAGCAAAACGGCAAGCCAGTACATATGCCTTTTCATAGTTTTGATAGGGATATTATGACTGCTATTTTTGCGGCCTATCCTTTGCAAATACGCGATATTACAAAGGATTCGGCGATTGTAGTCCATTTAGACCAAGAGATTGACGCCTATTATGAGCCTTTTGATTTGTTGCGGTATAAGAAAATATCTGTGCACTTTAATTTGCTGGATAATCTCGACCAAAAACAAGCAGCACAGCTAGAACTCATCAATACATTTGAAACGGCAAACAATTTTATCGATAGGCAACTGCATCAGGAGATTTTAGCATCGGCGCAAGCCTACGGAGATCTTAGAGAACGCAAATTACAATTGCCGTCTTTAGAGCTCCCAATAGGGTCTTTTTATACCAAGGCTTTCGGAGGCATTTTTGTGCTCAGAGACTTTGTAACGGATATTATTGTTTTTGAAGACAAGGCGCTTTTCGCGAAAGCAATAGAAAACAGTTCTTTAGAAGTAAACCTTTTTCATATCTCGCATCACGAGTTAACGGTGACACTCGTAAGTCAAGGCATTGCGCAGTTTGATATTAAAAAAGCAGCAAAAACCGACAGATACGACCGTATTAAAAAGCACATTTTTGCCGAACATCTTGGGCCTACAGAACACCCGCTTCCAGAAATATTGGGGAGTCATCTGCTATTCAAGAAATATCTAAATACCCTAGAGCCAGACACCCGAAAGAAGGTGATGAGTGTGGAGTTATATAACCAGCGCAAGATTATTGAACGTGATTTAAAGCTGGAAGATGTGGTAGATTTACAATATACACAGGCGTTACTAGAGCCACATAAAAATCTAGAAGTCGAACACCAAGAAATCATCTGGAGCTTACTGGCTAAAATAGTGCCCAAAGACCCATTGCATTTGTACTGGTATGAAAAAGAAGCTTTTTATAATGCATTTAAAACTTGGAAACCCGATTATCAGGATTGGGTGATTGAGCTTATACTAAAAAGCAGGGATTAGGAAATAGGTATTTGGGATTAGAAGTTTTTGAAAATGAAAAGTAAATATCATTTTAAATTTGAAGATTTAATAGTTTACCAAAAATCAATAGATTTTGGCGAAGCAGTACATATATCTTGCAAAAAATTTCCAAGAGAGGAACTATTTGCCTTAACTTCTCAATTTAGGCGAGCGGCAGATTCTATTGCACTAAATATTGCCGAAGGATATCCAGGATCTGATTTACAGTTTATTAAACATATAAATTATGCTATTTATAGTGCAAATGAATGTGTCTCTTGTAGTACTAAAGCTTTACTTAGAGCGTATATTTCAGAAGAAGAAAATGAAATTAATAGACAACACCTATCAGAATTAACCAAGATGTTATCGTCTTTGCGTAAGACAATAAAAAACAGACAAAACAAATCTAATACCTAATTCCCACTCCCTAATGCCTAAATTATGACACTAGAAATAATACTATTCGTCCTCGCAATTCTCATAGGAGCTTTGGTCTCTTTTAGAGAGTCTAAAAACAATGGAATCTATCGGTTTTTCAATAAACTGTTTAACAGTAAAGATCTGCAAATGAAGACGAGCAATCGCAAAGGCTTTGTCTATGAGCAATCTTTTATCGTAAGGCTTATTTGGATTTTTGTAGGTTATCTTATCATTGCTGGTGT